>JAAUUD010000351.1 GCA_012031655.1 Anaerolineae bacterium
GTAGAAGGCCGCCGCCGTAGCCACTCAATCGCCTCCACCAGCGCCAGAGAAAGCGCTACGCCGCCGTAGCTCATGGCCGCCAGCACAAACCAGAACTCCGCGCCACTCAGGTCGTTGTTTTCGGCCAGGGCAGGCGTGGTGGCGGCATTCCAAAGGCGCCTCGCACCAATCAGCGCAAAGATAATCGCCAGCAGCACCCCGGCAAACATCGCCAGGGCACGCGGGTCAATCGCGGGGATGAGCTGCTCTGCCCGGGGGAGCACAGGGGCAGCGATGACCGGATCTTCCTCTGGCGAGGAGGCCATGGCTGGCGCTTGCTTCAGCCATGGAGCCGCTTCAGTGGCCGGTGTTGATTGTGCTACTGAGAGGTCAGGGTGTGCTGGCGCAGGTCTGGCCGATTGCGTTGGCAGCAGCACAGCGCCCATCAAGCGGCGGAAGGTAGCCACTGGGCGATAGAGCATCAGCCAGAAGACCTGGTCGAGCGTCAGGTCCTCAAACGCGGGACGTTGTTGTGGCGGGGGCGTCGGTTGACCGTCCGTCATGCCGGTTTGCGCCCCTTGATGCACAGATTCACGGTGCTACGGTCCAGCGGTTCGTCGTTAACGTTGTGGCGGTCAAACCAGTTGAACAGGGCTACCCCCAGGTTAACCGGGTTGAGCAAGCTGCCTTGATTTTGCGGGGCGGTGGTGCGGTCCGCTGCCACGGCCATCCGGTTTGGCAGCAGGCCGCTTTCGAGCAGGGGTTTGCCGATGCCGTAGGCGATGTTATGGATAAAGGGAAAGCAGTGATGCGTAAAGGCGCGTTCGGCCTCCACCTGAAAACCTGCGCCCAGCACCACCTCGCGCAGGCGTGGCAGGCTATACAGGCGCACGTGGTTCGCCCAGATGCCCGCCAGCGGCCGCGCGGGATGTGCACGCCGGTCAACACCTCCAGCGATTTGTTGATGGGGTCCCACCAGAACGGATAGTTGGCATTGGGCACGGTGATGGCAACCACGCCGCCCGGCTTGAGCACGCGGAAGACCTCTTGCAGGCCGCGCAGGTCGTCTTCAACGTGTTCCAGAATTTCGCTGAGGATAACGCCATCAAAGGTGCCGTCAGGGAAGGGTAGGGCGTAGAGGTTGCCGCGCGTCAGGGTGATGTTGGGGAGGCCGCGCAGGTTGGCCTGGGCGCGTGCCAGGATATCCGCATCTAGCTCTACACCGACCAGCGGCATTGGCGAAAGCGTGCGGTAGTAGCGCAGGTAAAAGCCACGCCCGCAGGCACAATCCAGGTAGCGCCGGTCCTCCTGGGGCGGCAGCCATTCGAAAACAGTCTGCACACGCCGCTTGAAGGACATATCGGCTTCGTTACGCGTGAGTTGATCGAGGGTGGTCTGGTCTGTCATAGCGGCAAGTGTAGCGAATTTTGCGCTGCTTGCCAGCCTTAGCCCGGGGCGTGGGCTGTGCGTCAGGCAAGGGATGATCAATCCGTTGTGCGGCGCGGGCGTTCTTCCTCCAGAAAGCGTTCGTAAGAACACTTCAGGATATACCAGCGACGGCGCACATAAACCACTGCGATCCGGTTGGCCGGGTGGGTGGCCTGGCGAATGATGTGCTTGGCAACATAGCGGTAGCGGGCGCTGAGCTGTTCCGGCGTCCACCACTGGCTGAAGGGCGTTTGCTCTACCAGATGGTTCAGGCGCTCTGCGTTCAGGGCAGGGCGTCCATAGGCAGGGCAACCCTCCTGACCAGCGGAAAGAGCCTGGCGCCGCTCACACAATGTACACAACTGAAAACCGCTGTCGGGCGTCATGCGCTACCAATTCCATATCCAGTAAAGTGCAAAAATCCAGCAGATGTAGCAGTTATAATTGAAAAAGGGTGGAGTTGCGAACCATGCGTAAAGAGTTGTCCGAAAAAAGTCCGTTAAGAGGATATGGCCGCCGTGGCTACCCCTGCTCTGGTGGGGCTGGTATACTTGCGCGCACAACACACAGGGAGAAGCCCGCAACGCTATGCGTAAACGTTTGCTGCACTGGCTGGATCGTCTTGGGGAAGATGCTTTGCTGCGCTTGCTGGTCTGGGTGCTGGTGCTCAGTGGCCTGGGCTCGCTGCTGATCAACATTCTGCGAGACCCCGCGCTGGATGATGAATTCGCGGCCTGGTGGGAGCGCTGGTTGCAAAGCCTGAGCATCGAAGCGGCGGGTGGGGTCATCCTGCTGGTGGTGGTGGAATGGCTATTGCAGCGGCGTGCGCGCCAGCAGCAAGCCTTGCAGGCAGCTTTGCAGGCCACCGTCGCCAACGAGAGCCAGCGAGAAGCGCTGATCGGTTCCTACCGCAATCGCTTGCGGGCTGCCCCAGACCGCAACGCGCGGCAGTTTATCCTGGATGAGATGAAGCGGCAGGACCTGCTGGCCGGGGCCAACCTGAACAACCTCAACCTGGAAGGGGCTAACCTCTACGACGCGAACTTGCAGGGCATCTCGCTGGAAAGCACCAACCTCAGCGGGGCCTACCTCATTGAAGCCAACCTGACCAGCGCCAAGCTTTCAGAAGCCAACCTCAGCCAGGCGGAGCTCTCGTGGGCAGACTTGGGCGGGGCTTTTTTGGGTGGGGCCAAGCTGGATGGCGCCTGGTTGTTGCAGGCAAACTTGGAGAATACCTTCATCAAGACCACCCATTTTGACCTGCAAACCCGCCTGCCAGATGGCACACGCTGGTCTAAAGAAGTGGCGCTGGAGCGCTTCACGGACCCAACCTATGCGGGTTACTGGCGGCCAGAACCCGGCTTTTTTGGCGAGTTGCCGCGTTGGTTCCGGCGCCGACATGGGCAAACCACACCGGGGCCGAGCCAGCTTTAGGTTAATCGTAGTAAACGTGAACGACCATTTGACCAAAGTTGACTTCGTCCCCACTGCGGAGGCGAATGGGGCTGTGGGGTTTCAGGCGCTGGCCGTTGAGGAACGTTCCGTTGGCGCTGCCCAGGTCAATCAGGGCCAGCAGGTTTTCTGCGTTGCGGGTGATTTGGGCGTGGGTGCGGCTGATGCCCATCCGATAGCCGGAATAGGGGCTCAGGTCCACATCGGGTTGGATGATCAGGCTGGGATCGCGCCGGCCCACCAATACCTTATCCTCCAGTCGAACCAGCAGGGGCTTCAGCTCCCCCAGGATTTCAAAGCGGAGGTAGCCCGCCGCCGGAAAGACGCTTGTTGTGGATAGACTGGAAAACTCATCCTCGCGACGAGCCTGCAACGTGCCATGCGACATCAACGGTGCCGTTACGCGGGGTGGGGCGCCAACCCGCCCCGTGGTGTTGCCAGACGAGGTGAGATTACGCCCGCAACGGAAGCACGTCTTGCGCGAAGGGGCATTAGCATAATGGCAGGTGGGACAAACCAGGATGTCCATGAGATTCGTTTGCAGCCGCACAATGGTCATTGCAATAGGTACTCTCACTATATCATTTTCATCATACACAAGAAAGCATGTTTTTCACAAAAATTTCATAAGAGTGGTTAGTGCTTGAAAAACGTTCATATCTTGTTTGTTTTCAGTTTGTGCGCCTATTGGCTGCTGGTCCCGGACCTGCCGCTCGTGAGCGATGGTCAGGTGATGTATGCCATGGCGCGGGCGCTGGCTTTCGACCGGACGCTAGCCCTGCCAGAGGATTATGGGCTACCGCAGATCCGACGTGGGCAGGATGGCGCTTATTACGGGCAATACGACCCCGGCCTGCCGATATTGCTCGCACCAATGCTCTGGCTGGCCGATCAGTGGGCTGCCTATAACCTCTGGGATCGTTATGCCTATGGCGCGGTGGTGTTGCGCAGCACAGTCGGTTTAGGCACCGTGCTGGGCGTGATGGCGCTCTATCGCCTGGCGGCAACCGTCTATGATCCACAGCGCGCCCTGTGGTTGGCGCTGATCGCCGGGTTTTGTACGCCTTTGCTGGTCTATGCGCGCTTGAGCTTTGCTGAAGGGGTGCTGGCGGGGCTGGTGACGCTGGCGGTCACCGCCATCGCCTTCGCCATGTTCCGCTTCGTGGGCGACCCGGTGCGGATGATGGCGCGCGAGGAGGCGGGCGTGGAGGAAGTGGCCGAGCTGCGCGCGCGGCTCGGCCGGCGCAACCTCGATCTCACTCTCAGCCCCGCGGCCCGCCAGGCCCTCGCCGAAGCC
>JAAUUD010000352.1 GCA_012031655.1 Anaerolineae bacterium
CGCGAGTCTGCATGGCGGCCTGGGCGGCATCTTCCAGCTTTCCGGCCAGTTCGCGGATGGCGCGCCCGGCCCGGTCCACCAATTGCACGCCTACGTCCACGCCCTTAGTGCCTTCTTCCGTCACCATGACGGCGGTATTGGTGGCCTCTTGAATTTCGCTGAGGATATCGCGGACCTGGGCGGTGGCTTCGCGGCTTTGTTCCGCCAGGTTACGGACCTCGGCGGCGACCACGGCAAAGCCGCGCCCTTCTTCGCCTGCGCGGCCGCTTCGATGGAGGCATTTAGCGCCAGCATTTTAGATTGATCCGCAATGGCGTTCACCGTGGCGATGATGTCGCCAATCTGGGTGGTGCGTTCCGAGAGCATCAGGATATTTTCTGCGATGCTTTCCACGCGGGAGCGGATGACGTTCATGCCTTCGATGGTCTCTGCAACGGCGCGCTGCCCCTGACGGGAGATTTCCACCGATTGCTGGGCGGCTTCGGCCACCATCTGAGCACGTTCGGCGGTTTCGGCCACCGTCGCGCGGATTTCCGCCACGGTGGAGGTCGTCTGGCTCACAGAGGCGTCCTGCTGCGTGGTGGAGGAAATCTGGCGGTTGCTCGTGTCCATGATCTCCGCAGCGGCTTCTGAAAGGCTACCCGCGACATCGCGGGTTTGCGAGGCCATGCTGTGGAGGGCCTCCACCATGCGGTTGAGGTTGTAGCCCAGGCGCAGCAGGTTGTCGTCGCGGTCCATATCCACATTGGCCACGATGAGGTTGGCCCCGGTTTGGCCATTCAGGCTCAGGCGGGCGGTCAGGTCCCCGCGCGAGACGCGCTCCACGAACTTCATATAGCTGGTGAGCACATTTTCCAGGTATTCGCGGTCGCGGGTTTCTTCGTAAACGCGCACGCGCAATTTTTCTGTCATGTCATTAAAGGTGCTGGCCAGCATCCCGATTTCATCCTGGCTATCGACCAGCACCTGGGTTTCCAGCGAGCCTTCGGCAATCTGCCGGGCAGCCTTGATGAGGTTACTCACTGGCTTGGTCACCTGGCGCGCCACGATCACCGAAAATATGCTCACGAAGACCACGGCCAGCGCGGCCACCACGGCCAGCAATATCCCCAGATTCTCCAGGTCGCTGAAGGCGTCTGCCGTGGGGATCTGCGCGTAGACCACATAGTCTGCTGTTGGGTTGCCCTGCCAGCTCCCCAGCACGGTTTCATCCGAAAAGAAGCCTTCAAAACGGTCCACCCCGCTGCTGTTGGCGCGCTGGACCGCGTCTGCCTCCGGCAGGGGGCGCACGGCATCGCCGCTCACCAAAAAGTTGCCACTTTGCAGGTAGGTGCGGCCATCCCCGCCAGAGAAGTTTTCGGTCAGGCTGCGGATCTCGGCCTCGCTAACCTCCAGAATGATGCCGCCAACCGGGTTGCCGCTGGCTGCATCCTCTACCAGGTGCGCCACAAAAATGGTGTTTACCACAGCGTCGGTTTCAGGAAATTCGTAGGCCAGGATGGGCGAGCGATAGAAGCCAGTTCCGGTTTGCTCCGCAGCTTGCCGCGCCTGCAAGATCAGCTCTTCTGGCCCGGGCGGGGAGGTGTCGCCACGGGTGCGGTCTGTGCGCTGAAAGACATGGCCTTCGTGATGGTTGCCCGCGATGGTCATCTGCATCGCGTCTCCGGAACCCACGATCTCGTTCTGGTAGCCAATGATGACGCGCCCATTCAGGTCTGTGATGTAAATGGCAGAGTAGATGGCGCCCGTGGCATCCAGAATTTGCGGGATGGCATCGCGCGCGGCCTGCTGCGCGATGGCGCCTTCGGCCTGCCCTTCGGCGCTGACCATCACCTCCAGCCCCAGGTTCAGCGCGTTCTCGGCATCGCCGGCCAAAAACTGGAGGCTGGAGAAGGTCTTGGCGTCGACCTCGCGCGCATCCAGCCAGCGCTCCACCCGATCATCGGTCAGGTTGGCGACCGAGCGCAGTTCGCTCTCGACGCTATCGCGCAGGACCCCGCGCGTTTGCACATAACTCAACACCACCATAATGACCAGCGGCACAATACCCAACAGCAACAAGGCCAGCATCAGCTTGCGCTGCAAGGAATTGAAAAAGCCACTGGGAAGCGCCAACACGGACGCCTGTTCGAGTTCGGTTGTTGATGGCTGCGCCTGTTGCATCGCTGCTCCTGCCCCTTCTGTTAGGCGATTTCTTCGTCCACGATGAATTTTTCATCGGTAAAGATGGCGGGCAGGTCCAGCAAGATCAACCCGCCCAGCACGATTCCCGACATATACTGGTTGGCCAGGCCCCCGCCCACCTGGGGGCGCGGCTTGATGCTCTGCATCGGAACATCCGTGACTTCATCCAGCCCGGACACCAGAAAAGCAACTTCCATATCTTTGTATTGGGCCACCACCACATAGTCTGGCGGGGTGCTGGTGACGATGCCCAGAAACTGTGCCAGGTTGACCACCGAACGGATGTAGCCGCGAATGTTGGTGATGCCTGCCACGAAGGGCGGCACACAGGGCACCGGTGTGATGCTGATCCCACGTGTGACGTTGTAGACCGAGGCAGCGGGGAAGGCATAGGTTTCTTCCCCCAATCGAAAGGAGATCACGCGCAGGCTATCGCGCTTGCTGGCAGCGCCCGTGCGGGAGACCGGCTGTGCCAACTGACGGGCGCGGGCTTCCAGAATACGCTGGCGTTGTTCTTCGCTGAGTTCGCCCAGGCCAATCGCGCGCTGGATCGACTTTTCTTGCAGCAGTTGGTCAAAAAGCTCAGGATGGTTGCTCATAGCCGCTTGAGTCGTTGTTGGATGGCGTGATAAAGTGTGCCTGCGCGGGTGTCGTCGCCATAGGGCAAGGGGCTATCCGGCTCCATCCCTGCTAGCAGGTCCGCTGCGTTGCGCCAGAAGCGCCGCGCATGGGTCAGGTTTCCCTCAGTATACAGCAATTCGCCCATATAATAGTGCGCCATAACGAAATGCCGGTCGGCATAGAGGGCGCGGCGCAGGGCAGCTTTGGCATCTTCCCAGGACTGGCTCTGCTGATGCAACAGGGCGCGCAGATAGTGTGCCTGCGGGACCAGCGGGTTAAGCGCATCAATCGTATCCAGAATTTCGTGCACCCCTTCAGTTTTGCCTTGGTCGGCCTCCACCTTGGCCAGCAGAAACAAGCCATCCATATGTTGTGGATTATTTTGCAACAGATGGATCAGCACCTGGCGAGCGTCATCCGTTTGGCCGCGTTTGAGCAGCCGATAGACCTCTTCGATGGGGTTCTGGGGCGGCTCCAGGTCGGTGATGTTCAGGTTAGTGCGGTGCAGGCCGCCGGCTGTGGAACTGACCGCCACGGCTCGCGGCGGGACCTCCGCCAGCGCCTGGTGCTGGCTGGGGGTGGGTTCTGCGGTGCGCGGCAAGGGTTTGCGGTAGATCAGCGTATCGGTAAAAGTGTGGGGCTCGAATGGCTGGTAGAGTGCCTGAAGTGGCTCTGCATGGCCCACCACCAGCCACCCCCCACTGACCAGCGCCGCATGAAAGCGCTCCACAATGCTGCGCGTGGTGGGGCGGTCAAAATAAATGGTGACGTTGCGGCAGATGATCAGGTCTATGTTGGTGGTGTCCGTTTCTACCGCCGGGTAGCGCCCCTCGACCAGGTTCAGATAGCTGAAAGTGACCATCTGACGCAGGTGTGGCAATAGGGCGTGCTGGTCGCGCTGGGATGCAAAGTACTTCTCGCGTAGGTCCGGCGGGGTTTCGATGCGGAAGGACCAGTTCCCGAAGGTGCCGCGCCGCGCCCGGGCCAGGCTTTCTTCGTTGATGTCTGTGGCCAGCAGCGTGATATGCCATTGGGGCAGGTCGTTTATGAGTTCGTGGAGCAGGATGGCCAGCGAATAGGCTTCTTCCCCGGTGGAGCAGCCCGCGCTCCATAGCCGCAGGATGCGCATTTTTTGTTCGCGCCGTTCGCGGATGAGCGCCGGCAGGATGTGATTACGCAGAGCGGCAAACTGAGAACGGTCGCGGAAAAAGTAGGTTTCGCCAATCGTCAGCAGGTTGATGAGTTGCTTCCAGAGGGCGCTTTCGGTGCTGCTGTGCTGCAATTCCTCAAAGTAGCTTTGTGGGTTGGCGGCACCCGCGCGTTGCACCCCGGCACGCACGCTTTTTTTC
>JAAUUD010000353.1 GCA_012031655.1 Anaerolineae bacterium
CCGTGAAGCGCTCCGGCGCGATGGGTTTTTGGGCTGTGGTGGGGGCATCGTTCAGGCTAAGCATCACTTCGCCGTCAGAGGTCAAGCCTTCCAGGCTGAAGTCTTTCCAGCGTGCGCGCCGTAGCTCGCTAACCGCCACGCGCGCCGCGATCTTCATAGCCCAGGTAATGAACTGACTATCGCCGCGAAAGGTATGCAGATTATCCAGAACGCGCAACACCGCGTCCTGGGCAAAATCCTGGGCCATCTGCGTCAGTTCCTGGCTGGCGTAGCGGGCGGTGTCGCTGCGCTCGTTACTCAGGTAATAGTAGATGCCCCGTTGCAGGCGCTGGCGCAAGTCCTCAATGGCTTGGGCGCGCAGGCCAGACTCCGCCTCTGCGGCGAGTTCCGCTAACCAAGCCTCATTTGTGCGTTTTTCCATCAGCGGCTCCTTACCAGAGGCGGATTGTAGACGAACTGCCGTTGATCAGCAACGTCCCAAGCGTGGGTTGCCAGCCGTTTACAGCGTTCCGGGCGCCTGTTATAATGCGCGGCTGAACGCTTTGGATAAGCAAGAGACAGCGCGCATGATTTTAGAAAACGTTTTGCAAGTGGTGCAAGTGATCATCTCGGTTGCGCTCATTGGGGTCATTGTCTTTCAGGCCCAGGGCAGCGGGTTGGGTAGCCTGTTTGGTGGCTCGGATGCAGGCGGCATCAGCCGGACCCGGCGCGGGCTGGAAAAAACGCTCTACCAGCTCACGATTGCGCTTTCGATATTATTCGTCTTCAACGCGATCATCCAATTGCTCATTCAGTAACTCCCCCCTGCATCACCATGTTTCAGAGGGTGCTTTCCATCCCGGTTGGGTGGATGGCGGGCTTGTGCCTGGTTGCGTTCCTGCTGCCGGGCCTGGTGTGGAACCGCCCCGCGACCGCGCAAACACAACCTGCCTCGCCACCGTCCGAACTCCACGAAGCGTTGGTCGGGCAGCTCAACAAGCTGAACCCGCTCTTTGCGCAGGCCAACCCGGTCGATGCAACCATAACCAGCCTGATCTTTGAGGGCCTGACCACCGTTAACCAGTATGGCGAGGTGGTGCCTGATCTGGCTGAACGCTGGAGCATCAGCCAGGATGGCTTGGAGTATGTGTTTTTCCTGCGGCGCGATGTGCTCTGGCAGGATGGCTTGCCGTTCACCTCGGCAGATGTGGCCTATACCTTCCGCACCCTCCGCGACCGCGACTTCCCCGGCGACCCAGCCCTGCGTGACTTCTGGCGCAGTGTCGAGATCACCGTCATTGACGAGCACACCTTGCGCTTTCGGTTAGTGCAACCGCTGGCCGCCTTTCCCTACAAGCTCCAGCAAGGCATTGTGCCGGTCCACGCGCTGGAAGGGGCCCCGATTGCCACGCTGGACCAGCACCCCTTTAACCTCTCGCCCATTGGCACCGGCCCCTACCAGTTGGAAAGCCTCTTTTCGGATGCGGGCAACGTGATCGGCGCGAGCCTGCGCGTGGCACCTAACTTCCTGCCCCGCCCGGATGGCGCACCCGGCTACACGCTGGATCGGCTGGTTTTCTGGACCTATCCCACGCTGGACGCGGCCATAGAAGCCTTGCTAGGGGGCGAAGTGAACGCGCTGGGTGGCTTCCCAGGCGATCGCCTAGCGGAGCTAGCCCCTCTGCAAACACTCACCGTGCAGGCTACACTGGCCCCCGAAGTTGGGATGCTGCTCTTTAATTGGCAACGCGACGAACTGGCCTACTTCCGGCAACGTGATTTTCGGCGCGCGCTGGCCCTGGGCACCAATCGCCAAACCGTGGTGAACAATGCCCTGCCCAGCCAGGCGGTGGTCACAGATAGCCCCTTCTTGCCGGGTTCCTGGGCTCATAACCCCCTGGCCCGCCTGCCCGACCACAATCTGGAAGAAGCCCGCCGTCTGTTGGAGGGGGTTTCTTTTGAGCCACCCGCCCCCGAAGAAGGCGAAGAAGCCGTGGAAATTCGGCGCGACTTCCGCATTATGGTGCTGGATGATCCACGGATTGCGGGGGTGGCTTTTGAAGTGGCCGCTCAATGGAGCGGGCTGGGCTTCGGGGTAGAACTGGATATAGTTGATGCTGAAACCCTGGCCGCGCGGCTGGAAAGCCACGACTTCGACGTGGCCTTGATTGAAATTGCCCTCAGCGCCGATCCTGATCAGTACCCCTTGTGGCACCAGGACCAGATCGAAAACGGCCAGAACTTCGCGGGGGTGGTGGATACGCAACTTAGCGGCACTTTGGTCGCGGCCCGGCGCGATAGCAACGGCGCCAATCGCAAGCGGCTGTATGATCTGTTTCAGGAGACGTTCGTGAACCGCGTGCCCGCGCTACCGCTCTATAACCCGCTCTACTACTACGTGGTCGATGCGCGCTTGCAAGGGGTCCAGCTAGAAGTCCTGAGCAACCCGATGGGCCGCTTCAACACCGTTTCGGCACTGGTTCTTCCCTGCGGAATAGCCTCTAGGCGCGCATCACCCTTGCGAAGGCTGCCAGGGCATCCAGGTGCTGGCGGAGGTTCGTAAAGCCCATGCCCATGGTGTTCAGGCCAAAGTGGGTGGCGCCCAGTTCCAGCCAGGCCGCCCGCAAATCAGGCCAGGTTTCGGCGGGTTGACGACTCAGGCTAAAGCGCACATCCACGCCAAACTGAGCTGGATGGCGCCCTTGCTCCCGCAAATAGTCGCGGATTTTCTGAAGGGTGGGTGCGGCCTGCTCTGGCGAAAGCGTGTTGGGGATCCACCCGGCCCCCAGGCGCGCCATCCGTTGCAGCACGGCCTCTGCGCTGCCACCAAACCAGACCGGAATAGGCCGCTGCACGGGCAGCGGGTTGATCCCGACCTCATCCAGCTGATGAAACTTTCCGCTAAAGCGTACGAGCGGTTGTGTCCAGAGCAGTTGCATCACCTGCACCTGCTCATCAATGCGCTGGCCGCGGTCCTCAAAGCGATAGCCCAGCGCGGCCATCTCTGCCCAGTTCCAGCCCACGCCCACCCCCAGGCGCAACCGCCCGCCCGAGAGCAAATCGAGTTGCGCCGCTTGCTTGGCGATGAGCGCCGCCGGGCGTTGGGGGGCAATGAGCACTCCGGTCACGAACTCCAGCGTTTGTGTGATGCCGGCCAGGTAAGCAAACAGCACCATAACCTCGTGAAAAGGGTGCTCGTGCGTGTAGGGGTAGCCCGCTTGCCAGCCGGGACGATCCGGGCACGCGCCCAGCACATGGTCGTAGGCCATCACGTAATCCAGCCCTAGCCCTTCCAGCGCCTGGGCATATTGCCGGATTATGGCCGGATCTTCACCAATTTCGTTCTGTGGAAAAACCGCTCCAAGCTTCATGGCGTGTGCTCCTGCCAGTGCGTGGCCAGCCGACTCAACCCCTCATCAATAGACACCTGCGGCACGTAGCCCAGGTCGCGTTTGGCCGCGCTGATGTTGAACCAGCGCGATTTAGTCAATTGATCCACCAGAAAACGGGTTACGGGCGGCTCTTGCTGGACCTGGAGCGCCTTATAGGTGCCTTCGATGAGACCTGCCGCCAGGTTTACGGCGCCCTTAGGGACAGTGATACGCATGGGCGGGAAACCCGCCGCGCTGATCATCCCGTTGATCATAGTGTGGACCGGGCGAGGCTCGTCATTGGAGATGAAATAGACCCGCCCCGCGATTGGGGCATCCGGCGCCAGGCGATCCAGGGCCAGCAGATGCGCGGCAGCGGCATTATCAATATAAGTGGTGTCCGCCAGATACTCGCCGGCGCCAACCCGCAACAGGCGCCCCTGCCGTGCCCGCTGGATAAAGCGCGGCATAAACTGGGTATCTCCCGGCCCCCAGATGAGCGGCGGTCGGATGGCCACGGTGGCCAGCGCTGGGCTATTGGCCGCCAGCACCATTTGCTCTGCCAGGGCTTTGGTGGCGGAATAGTGGCTGACGAATTGCGCCGGGTAGGGCAGGCTTTCGTCGCCGCCCTCGATGGGTTCGTTGTGGTCAATGACGCTGGGCGAACTGGTAAAAACCAGCCTGGGGATGCCAAGCTGCTGGCAGGCAGCAAGGATGTTTTCCGTGCCACGGACATTGGGCAAGTAAAAATCCTGGTAGCTGCCCCACATGCCCGCCTTTGCTGCCACGTGCAACACCG
>JAAUUD010000354.1 GCA_012031655.1 Anaerolineae bacterium
CTGGGGGCCAGCGGTTGGGCGCTCACGCCAGAGGAGATCGCCCGGCGCCAGGAGGCTCGCCCCGCATGAAGCCGCGCCGCCTGGAAATCCTGAACCGAGAGCGCCTCTTTAACTACCTGTTTTTCGACTTTGTGCGCCTGCGCCTGCGCCACGAGCGTTTTTCTGGCGGGCTGAGCGAGGAAATCGAGCGTGTGCACCTGGAACGCGGCGATGGCTGCGCGGCGGTGCTGCACGACCCCGCTGCGGATAGCGTGGTGCTCATTGAGCAGTTGCGCCCCGCCACCGCCGACCGTGGCGCGGGCTGGCTGGTGGAGCTGCCCGCCGGGATCATCAACCCAGAGGAAGACCCCGCCGCCGCGATGGCCCGCGAGATCATGGAAGAAACCGGCTTTGCGGTCCCCGGCGAGCCTGTTGCGGCCCATCAGCACCTTCTTTTTGAGCCCCGGCGGCAGTTCGGAGCGCATCTTTCTGTTCTATGCTCAGGTGAACGCGGCGCTGCGGACAGGCGCGGGCGGCGGCCTGGAGACCGAACACGAGGATGTGCGCGTCTTGAGCCTGCCGCTAAGCGAAGCCCGCGCCCAGATCGCGGATGGCCGCCTGCAAGACGCCAAAACACTGGTGGGCCTGCAATGGTTGCTCTTGCAGCCGCACCAGCGCCCCGGCTACGTGGAAAAAGCCTTCGACTAGCCCGCCGCCAGGCGTGCCTGGGCTTCGGCCAGGCGTTGCAGGCTGGTGGCCTTGCCCATGACCTCCATGCTTTCGAAGAGCGGCGGCGAGACCAACTGCCCGGTCACGGCCTGGCGCAGCGTGCCAAAGACCTGCCCCGGCTTAAAGCCGAGTGCTTCCACCAGATCGCGCATGGGCGGCTCGGTGGCGGTGTGCACAAACGGCTCAATGGTGCTCAGCAGGGCGTGGCTGCGCTCCAGAATGGTGCTCGTTTGGGCCGCGTCCATCTTTTTCATGATGAGCTCTTCCGCCGGGCTGGGGTCATACACATACAGGAACTTGATCAGCGCTACCGCCTGCATAAGCGGGTTCACGCGCTCTTTGATGAAGGGCGTGATGGCGTGCAGGCTTGCGGCCTCGAAGCGCTCGCCATAGGCCGCCTGCAAAAAGGGCGTCACGCGGGTGATGAAGTCCTCGTCCGTTAAATCGGCAATATACTTGCCGTTCAGCCAGATGAGCTTTTGCATGGGGAAGGTGCCGCTGGCCGGGTTGATGCGCCTCAGGTCAAAGCGCCCGATGGTTTCTTCTACGGTGAAGACCTCGCGGTCATCGCCAAAGCTGTAGCCGATGTTGGTCAGAAAGTTCACCAGCGCCTCGGGCAGATAGCCGAGTTCGCGGTATTCGTGCACCATCACCGGGATGGGGTTGCCTTTTTCGTCTACGGGCGGCTTGCGCTTAGAGAGCTTGCCCTTGCCGGTTGGGTTGAGGATCACCGGCAGGTGCACCCATTCCGGCGCTGGCCAGCCAAAAGCCTCGTAGAGCTGCTGGTGCAGGGCCAGCGAGGGCACCCACTCGTCGGAGCGCATCACATGGCTGATCTGCATGAAGTGGTCATCCACGGCCATCGCCAGGTGATAGGTGGGGAAGCCGTCCGACTTCAGCAGCACGGTGTCGCTCTGGTCGGCGTTGTCAAACACAATCTTCCCGCGCACCCGGTCATGCACCACGGTTTCGCCTTCCAGCGGCATCGCAAAGCGGATGACATAGGCATCGCCGCGTTCGGCCTGCACCTGGGCGCGTTCCGCGTCGCTGATGAAGCGATAAATGCGCTCGTACCCGGCGATCTTGCCCCCGCGTGACTTCTGCGCGATCTCCCGCGCGCGCTGGAGTTCTTCTGGCGTGGCCCAGCATTTATAGGCCTTGCCCTGTTCCAGCAACCCGTTGGCCCATGCGTGATAGAGCGCTTTACGCTCGCTCTGCACGTAGGGGCCATGCGGGCCGCCCTTGTCCGGGCCTTCGTCCCATTCCAGGCCCAGCCAGCGCAACGCGTCCATCAGCCCTTCGACCGCGCCTGCGGTCAGGCGGTTGCGGTCGGTGTCCTCAATGCGCAAAATGAAGCTGCCGCCGCTGTGCCGCGCAAACAGCCAGTTCAGCAACGCGGTGCGGGCGCCGCCGATGTGCAAAAATCCGGTGGGGCTGGGCGCAAAGCGAACACGCACGGGGGCTGGGGTCACGGGGAAACTCCTTTTTGGGCTGGTGCAGCAGAATCAGATGGACAGCGCGGGGCTGTCGCAGGGCGGCGTGCGCGGCCCTGCCAACGCACCCGGCCTTTTCTGATTGTAACAGCCTGTTCTGCTAAAATGAATGGCGAGAGGTAACTACTCAGGCTGGGCCAGTTTTTTGCCCTCACCCCCCCCTGCCCCTCTCCCCAACGCCGCCACGCGGCGGGTAGAGGGGGGAAAGACGTTGATCTGGCTGTTTTTAGCCCCTCTCCCAGGGCTGAAAGCCCGTTTGGGGGAGGGGTTGGGGGGGGCTGAACAGCTACGGCAAGCGAAAGGTGAACCCATGCCACAGATTGACCTGTCGGGTATTCAGATGTTGCTACGGGCCGCAGAAAACGGCAATGCAGAGGCCCTCGCGGCGCTCATCAAGCTAGGCGAGGCCGTGGTGCCCACCCTGGTGGGCCGCCTGGAAAGCGCCACCGCGCGCGATGCCCTGCGCGAAATTGGCGACCCGGCGGTCGAGCCGCTGCTGCGCACGCTGCACGTCCTGCAAAACGACCCCACCGCCCCAGAGTTCAAAAAGCGCGCGCTCTTTGGGCTGCTGGGCGAGATCCGCTCCACCGATTGGCGCATTGACGCGGCCCTGCTGGAACTCATCTTTAGCGAAGCCGACCTGAGAACACGGGTCGAAGTGGCAGACGCGCTGGCCCGCCGCCGCACCCGGCGAGGATCAGGAGACAGGCGGCAATCAGACCTCGGACCATCATTCGCTCACTTCCACTTGTTCGTCGTCCGGCGCGCCGCCAAGCAGGCGCGACAGCACGTTCTGCGTTTCTTCGGACAGGCGGTCCTGCAGCGCGCCCTCGAAGGACCAGCTCTCGTCGAACGCGTCGGCGGGGGTGTGGTAGCGCTGGCGGACGCCGGCTCGCAGGGCCTCGCCGGCCTCGCTGCCGCCGTCGACCATGTCGAAGCCGCTGTGGAAGTAGAGCGCCGGGATCCCGACCTGCGCAAAGGGGAAGTGGTCGCTGCGGTAAAAGCTGCCGGCCTCCGGGTGCGAGTCACCGACGACGCTGCGGCCTTGCTGCTGGGCCACCTCGATCAGGATGTCCTCGAGCGTGGTCTGACCCCAGCCGACGACCTCGACCAGCTTGGTCCGACCGTAGACGTTCATGCTGTCGAGGTTGATGACGGCGACGACCTGGTCGTGGGGCATCGTCGGGTTCGCGACCCAGTAGCGCGAGCCGAGCAAGCCCTGCTCTTCGGCGGTCGTGGCCAGGAACACGATCGAGCGATCGAGGGGCTGATCGGCGCGGGCCTGGTGGGCGAGCTCGGCCGCGACGCCGAGCATGTTGGCGATCCCGCTGGCGTTGTCGATCGCGCCGTTGTGGATGCCGTCTTGGCCGGCGGCGACGAGCAGCTCGTCGGTCCCGAGGTGGTCCCAGTGCGCGGTCAGGAACACTGCCTCGTCGGGCTCGCTCGCGCCGGGCAGGCGACCGAGCACGTTGACGTCCTCGACCTGCCGATCGTGAGTGACGAGCTTGCCCTGCAGGCGCAGGCGGGTGGTGATCGGCTTGAAGTCGGGCCGCAGCGCGAGCTCGTGCCACTCGGCCAGCGACTTGCCGTTGCGCTTGGCGATCGCTCGGCGGCGGCGCTCGAGATCCAGCCTTGCAGCGCGAGCGTCGGCGGGATCTCGCGCTTGGGCCCGAGCACGTGGAAGCGCTCGCTCGAGTAGCTGGTCTTGGGCACGTTCCAGCCGTAGGACGCCGGGGCGTCCTCGTGGATGACCAGGCAGCCGATCGCACCGGCGGCCAGCGCCGCTTCGAATTTGTAGGACCAGCGGCCGTAGTAGGTCATCGCGTCGCCGGCGAAGCGACCGTCGCCGAGCGGGGGGATCGCCGACGAAGGCGAGCACGATCTTGCCCTTCACGTTGGCCTTGGCGTAGCGTCCCAGCTCTGCTCGGGGGCCGTCACGCC
>JAAUUD010000355.1 GCA_012031655.1 Anaerolineae bacterium
TCCGGCACAAAGTTCATGCGGTACTGGTTGATCTGGACGATGTGCGGTTCTTTGCGGTCCAGCAGCGTGCCTGCCATGATGATTTCTTCACCGTCTTCCAACGTCACCTGGCAGGAGACGAGGTTGGCGTAGTCGCCGGTTTTCAGCCCTTTGACCTGCGTCACCTGTACCCCGCGTTCATTTGCCAGCAGCGGCGCGTTGATGTAACCGACATGGTCGCCCAGTACCGGCGCCAACAGCCCTTTGAGGATTGCCACGGTCAGCGGTTTGACCATGCCGCTGACTTCCTCACCGCGATATTCCACCGCCACACGCCGCACCGGATGGCGTGCCAGCGCGTGCAGCAGCGCGCCCCAGGTTTTCCGAAAGACGCAGGTAGGGGCGCACTTCGTCGAAGTCCATGCCGGGCACAAAGGGCATGTTGATGATATTACGGTAGTCCACATCGCGCAGGGCGTCCAGCACCGCCGCACCGATGCCATCATCGCCGCGCAACGGGTTACCCAGCGCCAGGACCAGGGTTGAGGGTGAGTTCATGAGGGCCTCCTGCGCGCTTACGCGCTGCTTTTGGGGGTGCAGGCCCCACCCCACCAGGGGCAAGGCCCACACGCTAAACGCGTTACTCGAACTTCACATCCAGCAAATGGGTGGAGCAGGAAATGCAGGGGTCATAGGCCCGCACCAGCATTTCCAGCGCCAGGGTGATCTTCTCCCGGGGTTGTTCCAGGATTTGCGGCACCAGCGCGCGCATATCGGCCTCGATGTTGGCCAGGTTTTGCCCGGTGGGGATGACGCAATTGGCGCCCACCACATAGCCTTCTTCGATGGTGTATTCGTGGAACAGGGTCCCCCTCGGCACGTCCACCGCGCCCACGCCCTTGCCAGAAGAGCGGGTCGGCTTGGCGGGTTCTTCCCAGCGCACGCCACGTTCCAGCAGCAGGTCAATCAACCGCAACCCATCCTCGATGCAGTGCGCGATCTCCACCACCTGCGCGACCGTATTCAGGTAGGGGTTGGTGGACTTGGGCGCCAGGCCCAAGGCAGCGGCAGCAGCCTGGGCGCGCGGGTGCAGGCGGTCGTAATTCACATTGAAGCGGGCCAACGCGCCCACCATGTAGGACGCCCCCTGGTGGGCGGTGTGTTTAGCGGAGGAATGCGGCACGATCTGCTCGTTAGTCACGCTGCGGTAGGCTTCCAGCGGCCAGGTCCCGCCATCTGTGCTGGCGATCTCGCCATCAATGAAGCAATACTCGTCCGCTTTATACAGCGCGATGTACTCGGTATCGCGCTCGAAAACCGGGAACCTGAGCGAGGCCAGCAGCTCGACGGTAGCTTCCACATCCTGCCGGGCAGCCTGATAGCGGGCGCGCAGCCCTTCCAGGTCGCGCCCGCTGGGGAAGTGCGTAAAACCGCCGACCGTCATGGCGATGGGGTGCGTGTGCCGCCCGGCGATGGCCGCGCAGGTGTCCCCAGCCAGCTTCTTCATGCGCAGGGCACGCAACACCACTTCTGGCGCGCTTTTGGCCAACGGGATCACACTGGGCAGGTCCAACAGATCGGGCGCCACCAGCATATACGCGTGCAGCACGTGGCTATCCATGATCTCGCCGTGCATGTTCAGCTTGCGCAGCAGCACCGTTTGCTCGCTGGGCGTCACGCCCAGGGCGTTTTCGGTGGCGCGCAGCGAGGCCGTGGCATGGCCCACCGCGCAAATCCCACAAATGCGCGAGGTAATGTGCGAGGCATCGCCATAGGGCTTGCCACGCAGCATGGCCTCGAAGAAGCGCGGCGTCTCCACGATCTGGAGTTCGCATTGCTTGAGTTCGCCATTCTGCACATCGACCACGATGTTGCCGTGGCCTTCCACGCGCGTCAGGTGGTGGACATCGACCTTAAGGTTAGTGGTTGCCATGTTGCACGCTCGCTTCGGGTTCTTGGGTGGTCTGATAACTGAGGAAGATGGCCATTTTCGCTTCGATGTCCGTTTCGCTGATGCCACGCGCGCGCAGCACCTGCTTCAGGGACTCGATGTTGGGGTGGGGCACCAGGCCACGGCAGCCTTCGCAGGCGGCACCGTAGCTGGGGCAGATGGCCTGGCATCCGGCCCGTGTGATCGGCCCCAGGCACACGCCACCGCGCTGATAGACGCACACGTTTTCTTTGAGCTTGCATTCGATGCACAGCGGGTAGTCTGGCAGGCGCGGCAGGCGCCCCTGCAACAGGTGCGTGACGGCCATCGCCATCTCTTCGCGGTCAATCGGGCAGCCGGGGATGGCGCCATCAATCGGGATCACTGCGCTGATGGGCCGGGCCGGATAGGTGTCGAACCACTCGGCCTTGTCGCTATAGACGTAGGTGCGCACATCGATGAGGTTCATTGGGTTGCGGATGGCGTTCACGCCGCCCAGGTCCGCGCAGGCGCCCAGGGCAATGACGATCTTGGCACGGGCGCGGATGTCGCGCAGTTTGGCTTCGTCCGAGGGCCGGGTGCAGGAGCCTTCCACAAAAGCGATGTCGTAGCAATCTGCCTTGCTGCTGCTGGCCTCGCGGAACTCCACGATGTCAATTGCATCCAGCAATTCGGGGTGCGTTTGCAGCAGGTCTACCACGGTCAGTTGGCAGCCTTCGCAGCTCGTGAACTCGAAAAACGCGACTTGGGGTTTCATGCGAAAGCCTCCTCCAGACCCTTCACCTCGGCATAGTTGAACGATGGCCCATCCTGGCAGGTGTAGAAGTGGTGCATCTGGCAGTGGCCACACTTGCCCACCGCGCACTTCATCTGGCGCTCGAAGCTCATCCAGATGTTGCCTTCTGGGATGTGGCGGGCCAGCAGGTCCCGCACCACAAAGCGGTACATAATGGGCGGGCCGATGACCACCGCAACCGTATTGCGCGGGTGGAGTTCCACCTTGGGCAACAAGGTGGTGATCACCCCAACGTTACCCACATAATCCTCGGTGGGGCGATCCACAGTCAGGTAAAATTCCACATCCTCGCGCTCGTCCCAGGTGCGGAACTCATCGGGGAAGAGGAAGTCGGCTGGGCTGCGCGTGCCGTACATGATGATCACGCGCCCAAACATGCTGCGGTGATCCAGCACTTCGTCAATCACGGAGCGCGAGGGGCCAGCCCCAACCCCCCTGCGATGAACAGCACATCTTTGCCACGGAAGTTTTCCACCGGGAAGGGCCGCCCAAAGGGGCCACGGATGCCAACCACCGCGCCGCGCCCCAGGCGGTGCATGGCTTCGGTGAGCTTGCCCACGCTCCGCACGCACAGTTCAAAGTGCCCGTTACTGCGGCTGGGCGAAGAACAAATGCTGATCGGCGCTTCGCCAATCCCCAGGATAGAAAGTTCCACGAACTGGCCGGGCCGGTGATCCAGCGAAAAACCGCTGGGCAGCTCGAGCTTGAACATCTTTTCGGCCTGGGTAAAGGTCCGCACGGCGGTGATGCGCGCCGGGGTCGGCATGTAGATCGAGCTTTTGCTGAGCGTTTCTTTCATCAGGGTGGTCATCAGTCCTGCAGAGCCTCCTCAACCCTCAAGGTCTGGCCGTTCTGGGCGGCTGCGCGCAGCCGGAACAGGGCGTTATAGGTCTTAGTGGGGGTGATCTCCACCAGGCAGTTGTCCGCGCAACGGCCACAGCCCACACAACCGGGCAGCCCAAAGGCTTCTACCTGATATTTGCCCTTGCGGAAGAAGCGGTGCTTCTGGCGGTTGGCACGGCTGGAACGGAAGTTATGCCCACCTGCCACCACCGCGAATTTTTCGATCTGGCAGGAGTCCCAGGTGCGCACCCGCACGCCGTTTTCCAGCGTCAGGTCCACTTCGTCGCTCACGTCAAAGCAATAGCAGTTGGGGCAAACCTTGGTGCAGGCCCCGCAGGCCAGGCAGATGTCGCCCAGCGCGTCCCAGACCGGGCTCTGAGCGCTTTCGCCCAGCAGGGCGGGCAGTTCGTTGATGTCGAACTCCAGGCGATAGTCAAAGCTGGCCCACTTTTGCGCCATCACTTCATGAAAGCGCGCTGCGTCCTCCGGGGTGGCGTTCCACAGGGAGTTGCACCCCTCCAGCAGGCGCTCGCCTTTTTCAGAACCCACCTGCACCGCGTAGCTCTCGCCCAGGTCCACCAGGTGCACGTCA
>JAAUUD010000356.1 GCA_012031655.1 Anaerolineae bacterium
GCACCCCCAGCGCGATCTGGCCAGGCGGCGGCGCCCCGGCGGCAACTGCCCGCGCGGCAGCCCGCCTTCCGGGAAGAACGCCGAAACCGCCGCAAAGATCAGCAGCAGGGCTTGCACCCAGGCCAGCAGCAAATGCATGGAAATGACGATGGGTTGCAAGCGCGAGGCCACCACCTGGCTCCCCAACCAGCCGTTGATCACCACGGTGATGAAGGCCAGCACGGTTGGGTAGAGGATGCGCTTGTTGCGGCGGTGGTCCACAATGGCGCTGGCCAGCGTGCCAATCACCAGCAGGCCGATGACCGCGCCAGAGAGCCGATTGATGTACTCGATCCAGGCCAGGCGCACGTCAAAATTGGCCACGTCAAAATCCGCCGGGATGTGCGCCTCGCGAGCGAGCAGCTCGGCATGGGTGAAAGGCGGATAGGGCTGGCCAAAACAGGTCGGCCAGTCCGGGCAACCCAGGCCCGCGTCCGAAGCCCGCACCAACCCGCCAATGACGATCAATAAAAAGGTGGCGAGGGTTGTCGCCACCGCCCATTTCTGATACCGATTCATCTCAAAAGACTTCCTCACTGCTCACTACAGCCGTAATTCACGCCAATTTCACAGGCACACGCGGCGCAGGCGTTTATAATAGATTTTAGACATGGGCGTTGGCGCCTGGCAAGGGCCATCCACACCCACCGACGCGCGCCCCACATTGCCAACCCAACGAAAGGACCTGCACATGAGCCGCGAAACCGACCAGATGCTTAACGACCTGCTGCGCGGCACCGACCTGGACCCCGACACCGCCAGCATGAACCTCAGCCAAGCGGCCGGGCGTATGCGGTGGCGGCGGGCGGGGCGGCACCCGGGCGGGCAGCGTGGAACGCGACGGGCGCATCTACGACCTGCAAGGCATCCTCACCGGGCAGGTGCTGGACGATGGCCGCGTGAAGAACTATCAGCGGGCGGTGGTGGGCTACGTCAATGCCGAGGGCGAACTGCGCCACCAGAAGTCGTCGCGCCGCCTGGCCGTGCTGGAAGCCGAAACCGGCAAAGTGCGCGACCACAGCGGGCTAACCGTGGGGGTGGTGGAACTGGCAGAGGATTTGCCCTTCCTTTATGCGGCGGGGGCGGCGTTGTTGCTCTTCTTCCCGCCAGAGGGCGCCAGCGACGAGGGCTTTTAGCGGGCGTGGCTAGCCAGGCCGGGCGTCGTCGGCGGCGTCTGCGCCGCCTTCGCTGCGGGATGGCTGGCTGCGTTCCTGGGCGTTGGTCAGCAGGTTTTTGTCAATCGGGTGCAGGATGCTGGTCTGTGGCCTGGGTTTGATGGGCGTATCGGCCATTTGCCACTTTTCCACCGCCAGCACCTCTTTGATCTTGCGGCGCAGGGTCAGGATTTCGAAGGGCTTGGTCATGTAGAAGTTGACGTGGCTCTGCTGGAAGAGCGCCTTACGTTCAAACTCTGCCTGCGACACGCTGAGCATGATGATGGGCGTTTCGGCCAGGTGGGGGTCGGCGCGCACGGCGTCAAACACTTCCCAGCCGGTCATTTCTGGGATTTTAACATCCAGAATGATCAGGTTGGGTCGGTGTTCCTGAATGCCCTGCCAGCCTTCGCTACCCGTCATGTAGTGCAACACGCGTAGCTCGGGCGATTCCAGCAGCATTTCCAGCAAGACCCCAATCTGGGGGTCATCTTCAATGGCGAGGATTGTCTTCACCATGCCCCATCCTTTCGCGCTTGCTGGTGCTCATCTTACCACACTTTGCCGCACTTGGGCAGGCAGGGGGTCGCTTCTGCGCTATTAGATCAGCTACAATAAAACCCTGTTTAGCGCTTGAGGTGATGCATGACGATTGTCTTGTCTGTCAAGGTGAATGAGGGTGTGGTGGTGGCGGCAGATAGCGCAGCGACGCTCAGTGGTCCCGTTCCGGGAGTTGCTAACACGCTTCAGGTGACGAACGTCTACACCCACGCCAATAAAATTATCCATCTGCACAAAGACCTGCCGCTTGGTCTGGCGACCTGGGGGGCGGGCAGCATTGGGCAAGAGTCGGTCTACACCCTCTCGAAGGACCTGCGACAGGACTTGATGGGCCAGGAAACCAAAGCCGCGTTGTCTGTCTCAGAGGCGGCGCAACAGGTGCGGGACTACTTTTTTGAGCAAAAATACCAGCAGCTATATGGGCAACAGCCGCCAGAATTGCAGCCTCCGCTTGGGATCCTGGTGTTCGGCTACAGCCCTGGTCAACCACTGGCAGAAGAATGGCTGGTAGAAATTCAACCTGGCGGCCATTGCCCCCCACCGCAGCCAATTCGCAAGTTGGGTGAGGCTGGATTAAGCTGGCATGGTGAGCAAGAGGCGATCCATCGTCTGGTGTGGGGGTATAGTCAGGCGTTGCATGAGGTTCTGGATACGGTTGCACTGGAGCCAGAAGCTCAGCAGGCCATCGTGGCAGGGTTGCAACAGCGCGCCCACGTCAACTATCTGGTTCACCCTGCCATGCCTATTCAAGATGCCATTGACCTGGCTGAATTTCTGGTGCATTTGACCATTATGTACGCGCGCTTTGTGCCAGGTCCACCTATAGTGGCTGCGCCCATTGAAATTGCGACCATCACCAAGCATGAAGGCTTTCGCTGGATTCGTCGGAAATTTTATTTCGATCAGCAGTATAATCCATAAGAAATTGAGTGAGAGCGATCAGCAGCAATGCAAGACCCAAATGTTTACAACTGCGCTGTGGCGGGCGAAACCCCCGATCCCGAAGAAACACTTTATCATTACCAGCCCATCAAAACAGGGAGCGCTAGCTTTTCCTTTACGCTGGAAATGCCAGGCGATGCGCAGGCACACCAGGGTGGAGATGCGATCTGGGATATGCTCTTGCCTAACTCCCTTGATTTCTTGGCTGCGCTGGCTGAAGAAGCACTTGAGGAACATCACGCGGGGCGCACTATCCCCGTTGAACGCAAGGGGCGATGAAATCGTACACAACCCGGTCTTTCCGGGAGGGTTATCGAGCATTGCCCCCTGGTGTCCGACGACAGGCGCGCAAAGCCTACCGACGCTTCAGGGAAAACCCACAGCACCCTGGTTTGCAATTCAAGTTGGTCCATCCCCAAAAACCTATCTATTCGGCGCGAGTTAATCAGGACTACCGTGCCCTGGGCATGTTGACAGGCGATGAAATCGTCTGGTTCTGGATTGGTTCGCACACAGGTTACGAAAAGCAGCTCAGGCACCGTTGAGACCAGGCCATTTCGCGCGCCCGGTGCTATCATCTCCTCTGGAACTGGAGAACCCAAGGAGCCACCATCATGACCCACGACACGCGTGAAGCACTGATTGCAGCCAGCGAGGACCTTGGGAACGGTATTTTTAGGACATGGTTGGCCGAGCGCACCGCCGTGGTTTACATCTCGCAGGGCACCACGCGGGAGGCTGTCGATACCTGGGAGCGCGCCAATCTGGAAGACCTGGCGGCCTGGCCCTCTGACCGTCCCTACCGTGCGCTGCAAGAAATCAGCCGCTCTGGTTTGACCCTCTATAACCAGCAAGCGGCGCTGAACATCCTGCGCGGGATGCCCCCTGGGTTAATCGGACGCAGCGCCACCGTGCTGGCGCCTGGCGTGCTGGGCCAAGGGGTGCGCTTGTTCGGGCGGCGGTTGGTCCGCCAGGGCCGCCGAACTTCAGGCTCGAGTTCTTTTTTGATGTGCGCGCGGCCATCACATGGTTGCTGGCTGCTATGCCAGGCGCCCAGCAGCCTGACCAACCTGCCTGATGCCTGACCTGCCCGCGCGTTTGCTGTTGCCGACCTTCAGCCGGCGGGTGCTGGCCGCGCCGCCAGCTATGCGGCAGTTGCTGACCCTGGGGCACACGCCCACTGGCTATGAGATCGCGCTGGCCTTCACGGACCGGGCGGCCCTGTTGCGCTGGCAAACGCCACGCTGTGGCCTGCTGGAGGTGCAAGCCTCGGCTTTCTGGGCCACGGTGCTGGCCCTGGACCTGGATTGGGTGCAGCTGAACCCGCCGGGCCGCAGGTCATCTGGGTGCCGCGCCACGATTTCCCGGCCCTGGCCGCCCCCCGCCCTAGCCGAAAGAGACGCCCAGCACATAGCGCTCCACCGCCACCGCCACGCC
>JAAUUD010000357.1 GCA_012031655.1 Anaerolineae bacterium
GAAGGCCTCACAGGCCGTTGCCGCCGCAGTAAAGAGCAGCACCAGCACCCCCCAGCCCCAAAGTTGATCTGCGTCAGGCGGCGTTGCTGGGCGCGTGCTGTGGCTTGTTCATTTTCGACCTCTGCGTTTTTGAGTGCCAGCAATTGCAGACGGTCCAGCGTGGGCGCCAGCCCAAACTGCAACCAGCCCACCACCACCACCATCCCGATGAAGGCCAGGTGCTTCAGAAAAATAGCCTGGCTCCAGGGGGTGCTGAAGTCCAGCAGGCCGCCGTAGTTTTCAGCGGCGCCAGTCTGGACCACGCCCGTCACCAGCAAGACGAACAGGCTAAGGTTTGCAAAGGGCCGAAAACGCGCTTCGATGGCCGCCGCCAACCCTGCAAATTGCCCGTGGCGCTGGCTGAGGGGGTAGATGATGAGCACCAGCAGGGCCATCCCACCCAACCAAACGACGGTCGCCACCAGGTGGAAGAAGTAACTAAGGGCGAGGAGGGAGAGGTTCAAGTTCAAAAGCTCCGTCAGGATCGCGGCGCGGACGGGCAAAACGCCGGGTTGTCTGAAATTTTCTCCATGTTGGCCAGCGCCACATAGGCTGGGCGCGTGGTGGCATAGATGGGTTCGGGGGCGGGCAAGGTAATCGACCACCACCATTCCTCATTATCCTCTGTCCAGGTGGATTTTGCGATATAAATCACCGAGACCAACCCAACCCAGGGCCGCCAGTGTTCTGCTGCATAGCGATAGGCCCGCTCCAGATATGCCGCCTGCGTGTCTTCCGAAACGCCAAACCAGGCATAAATTGAGCCGGGGCGCGTGTCCGTGGTCCAGCCCATTTCTGTGATGGCAATTTGTTTGGCTGCGTCTCCATTGGCCACCATAATCGCCCGCAGCGTTTCGACATGGCGGTAGCGCGCCCACTCGGCATAGCCCAGCGCCAGCGCTTCTTCCAGGCTGGCTTCGGGCGGCAGCGCAAAACCGGGCGCATGAACCCCCAGCACATCAAAGTGCGCCCCCAAGCCACGCCGATACAGCTCCCAGAGGTATTCCACATCCGGCAGCGCGGTGTGATCTCGCGTGCCCGTGGGCGAAAGCCCGGCAGTGACGATGATTGCTTCTGGGTCTGCGGCCCGGATGGCCCGGCTACAGCGTTCCAGCAAGGTGACGTAGCCCTCGGGATGGGGCGGTTGCCCGGCCCATTCACGCGTCAGGTTCGGCTCGTTCCAGATTTGATAGGCCATGATGCGCCCGCGATAGCGTGTGGCCAGGGCGCCACAATAAGTTTCCAGCGCATCCAGCTCAAAGGGCACATCGGCGGGGTCTTCCAGGGGGCGGATAGCCCATTCTGGCGGGCTGTAGATGCGCGCCAGCACTTCGACCTGTCGATACGCGAGCTCCTCCACCACCGCATCGGCCCGCGACCAGTCCCAGACATCCGGGCCGGGCTGCACGCTGCCCCCAGGCAAAGCCCTGGCGCACCACGTTAAAGCCCAGTTGCCGCACGTTCTCCAGGTCAAACTCGCGCTGCGACTGATGCCACCACAGAAAAGCCGTCACGCCGTAGCTCAGAGAGGGGAAGCGCCGCGCCTGCAAAGGTGTTTCCGGCGCCAGATCGGTTACAGTGGGGTAAGCACGCGGCACCTGCAAAGCGAACATGGCCGGCGGAGCCGGTGCCCGCCCCTGCCACCAGACGCCCAGCGCCACCAGGGCCAGCCCAGCGAACAGCGCTACCCAGCGTAATTTTAAATGCACCATCTTCCAAGAATCTCATGGGTTAATCCAGCGCGGGCGGCCCCGAAAATCCATTTCGGCAATGGCCAACCACGCGGGCGAGAACGCATATCCAGGCCGAATGAGGGAATAGGCCACGCTTTCGCGGGTGGGGTCAAAACCCAGTTCCGGCCCGGCATTCATGTTCCAGACAAAGGCCAACCACACAAAACCGCCAGCTTCCATCCAGCGGATCGCCTCGCTGACCCAGGCTCCCTGCTCCGCCAGGCTGTTATCCTGCGCAAAAGGCACCTCAGGGGGCAGGCCGCCCAGGTCCTGGCGCTGGCCCAGCCGAACTCCGTCAGGCAGAGTGGCGTCGTATAGCCCGCCAGCCCAATTTTGTTCGCGTAGGAAATCAGCGTGCTGCGGAAGCTCCAGGAGGGGTGCGGGTTTTCCAGCGGGGCGCGGTAGGTGTTGGTTTCCTCCAGGCGCACCGCATCCCAGAGGGTGTCCGGTGGCAGGTTATAGCCCAGGTGTTGCGCGCCCACGCAATCGACCCATTCCAGCAACCCCGCCGCAATCATCGCATCCATGTAGCTAAAATCGTCCAGCACGCTCACGCCGTCGTTGACGCCCGTCGGCGCCAGCGCACCGCTGATCAGGATGATGTTGGGGTCCAGGGGCGCGCACCGCCTGCGCCACCGGGGTAATCAGGCGCACGTAGTCCTGCCCCCGTAGCCCGCCGGGGCTATCCCAGGCGCGCTGCACGTTCATGGCCCCCCACAGCTCCAGCGCGTGAATCTGGTTGGGATAGCGCCGCACCAGGGCCGTCACGAACGCTGCCAGGCGCGCCGGGTCCGCCGGGGGGCGAGAGCCACTCTGGGTTGGTTTGCGCGGCGCGTTGCCAGGCCGGGGTGCCGTTGATATTCAACAGCACCTTGAGGTCATGGGCCGCCGCCGCCATAAAGAAGCGGTCCCACTGGCCCCAGTTAAATACACCCGGTTCCAACTCCACAAAATCCCAGCGCAATTCGGAGCGCACCCAGTTCAGCCGGAGTTGGGTGGCGGCGGCTTCCAGGGTGGCCTGCGTGACTTCCTCATCCAGCGTCAGCGGGGAGGGCTGGACGTGCACGCCCAGGTCAAAACCACGGTCCGCGATGGGCAACAGGGTTGGGGTGGGCACTGCTGCGTTGCTCCCCGGAACGACCGTTCTGGCCATGTTGGGGACGGGCGTGCTCCGCACAGCCAGGCTCGTCTGGTTGGCCAGGGCGAGCGGGATCGCTGAACTGACCGGTGTTTCGGTGCGGGTTGGCCTGTCTGCGGGGAGGGCCAGGGCCAAAACCCCCAGCCCCACAACGACCGCCACCAACACCGCCAGCCCTCCCAGCATCAAGAAGCCGGGCAACCGCCCGCCAAGGCCACGCCAGTGCGCCATCGGTCAGGGGCGCGCTTTATAATCTGCCGGGCGTAGCGATCCCAGCGAATCGCAGGCCGGGCAGCTACCATCCGGGCGGATGATGGCATAGCCCGCCATCGGGTCCCGCCGGGCCGCTCTCGTAATTGTCAAAGTCGAGGTTCCAGACGATCATCATCATCACCCGGCCACTCTGCGCGCTCATCAGGGCAGCGGTGGCCAGCCAACTGGCTTGCTCTGCCACGCTGGTATCCACCGCCCAGGAGAACTCCGGCGGCAAGGGGCCATAGCCCTCGGAGGTCAGGTAGCCCAGCTCGGTGTAGCACACCGGCAGGTCCGGGTAGCCAGCTTCTTCAAAAGGCTGCCAGGCGCGCTCGGTGTTGGCCTCAAAGTAGCGGGTGGCATAGTCCACGTCGCGCGGGTCGCCGCTGGTCGCGGTCGGCGGCAAAATCCCCTCGTTATAATGCGCGCCAATACAGTCCATGTATTGCCCGCCGCCGGCCTCGGCCAGCTCGCGGTACCAGACATCATCGTTGCACACAGAAGGGTTCTGCGAGCAGGAGGTCTGGCCCAGCCCAGCCGCCCCGGTGGGCGTGGGCGCGCCAGAAATGACCAGCGTATTCGGGTTGGCTGCCTTGATGGAGGTATACGAAGCTTGCAGCAGCGGCAAATAGTCCGCCCCGCCCAGCTCGCCCGGGGCCACTCGCGGTCAAAGTTCGGTTCGTTCCAGATTTCGATGCCGTTGGCGCCGATGCGCGCCAGTTGCGTCACAAATTCCACATAGGCCTCCAGGTAGCCCGGCTGGTTAAGCTCTTCTGGCTCGCCCAGCACCCCGAACAACACGCCATAGCCAAGCAGGTTGGCTTCCTGAATCTTCCAGCCGTATTCATCTGGGTTATCACCAATGCTAAAACGCACTTGCTGCTTCACCCAGTCCATCTTGGCCACATCCAGGGCTTCCCAGACTTCGGGGAAGTCCAGCGTAATGGCTTTGATGTGGCACCAGGATGAAG
>JAAUUD010000358.1 GCA_012031655.1 Anaerolineae bacterium
TCCACCAGCGCTTCCAGGCGTTTTGCTCAGCCGCTCCACATCCGCTTGCAAGGTGGGGAAGGAACTCATGTCCAGCCGCGTGAGGGCCTGCTTGAGCGTGGTGCCGCTGGAGGTGGCCATGCCGCCTGCCGAGCGCAAAAAGGTGCTGAACTCGATGTCTTTTTTGGTGGTGTGGCGGTCGCTGATGAAGCTCAGGACGCCCACCGGCAAGAACAACGCCGCGATCCACAACAGCAGATAGCCCATCGGGATGCCAACCAGGTAGGCCACCGCAGCGCTGAGGGCGGCCAGCGGCCCCACCACCCGCGCCACCTGAAAGGCGCGGATTTGCTCCGTGGAGCCTTTCCCCAGCCCGGCGGTCATGATCTCTTGCGGGGCGCTGCGATAGATGATCCAGGTGCTAAAGGCGCTCATCATGGCGCCCGCGCCCACCATCCCCAGCATGGCGTTGATGTCAATGGAATAGATCATGGAGGTGATCACCTGGATGATGACAATCAGCGCCACAGAAATCACAATCGAGGTAAAGGCGTTGGACCACTGCTTGAGCGACTCCACATTCCGCTCGTAGTGGTTCTCGTAGTCTTCGCCCTGCACGTGCGCTTCCCGCGCCAGGAACTCGGCCAGCGGTTCGCCGGAGGTCAGCGCGTCCGAAAGGCGCAGCAAGAAGCTTTTCATGTTGTCAGACTTGGCCTGGTTGCCCACCCGGCGGCAGGCTTCGGCGTAGTCAAAGCGAAATTCCTTCACCAGCCGGTTAACGGCCACGAAGTATTCCGCCGCGCTGCTGTTGGCCTGGGCTGCCAGCTCGAAGGTCTTGCTGCGCGTGATGCCCGCCGAGGCCATCGCTGACAGATACGTCAGCTGGTAGAACATCGCGAAGGGCGAGACCGGCCTAAAGGAGGTGCTGGCGCCGGGCTTCGGAGAGGATTTGGAAGAACTCATAGAAGTCTGTGACCCCCTTTTCCTTGTGCAGTTTTTCAAAAATCTGGGCGCGGCGCTTCACTTCTTTATAGATGGACTTGCGCTGGTGCGGCGGGATGCCGCGCTTGATGGCGATTTGCTGCTCCAGCAGATAGCTGTTCATGTAGCCGGGAAATTCAAACTGGTCGGTGGCCGGGTTCCAGCGGAAGGCTTCCAGAAAAGAGAAGCTCTCTGAAACCGGGTCGTAGCCAATGATCTCGTTGATGCTCATCACGCGGCGGGCGCGGCGGCCATCCGCCAGGCGCACGGGCGCCTGGATGAGCGCCAGGTTCAGGTTATCAATATAGGTCTTGGGGATGTTGATGGGCTCGCCCGTCAAACGCTGGATGAGCTTTTCTACCGAGGCCGCGTGAAAGGTGGACATCACACCATGGCCGGTTTGCATGGCCTGGAAGGCAACCACCGCTTCGATGCTGCGGATCTCACCGACGATGATGCGGTCTGGCCGTTGCCGCAGCGCTGCCTTGAGCAGCTCGAACATGCCCACCTCGCCGCCTTTGTTTTCCGCGCCCATGTGCCGGGTCACTTCCTGAACCCAGTTCTTATGCGGCACCTGCACTTCGGGCGTGTCCTCAATGGTGACGATCTTGGCGTCCGGCTTCAGGAAGGTGTTAATGGCATTGAGGGTGGTCGTTTTGCCGGAGGCCGTGGCGCCCACCACAAAGAGATTCATGCCCTCTTCCATCATAAAAGAGAGGTAAGAGGCCATCATGTAGTTCATGGTGCCATATTCAATGAGTTCCAGCACGCTGGTGGGGGTGCCGCCCGCCTTACGAATGGTGAAGTTGCTGCCCCGCTTAGAGATCTCGCGCCCATACACGATGTTAATACGCGAGCCATCCGGCAGCACGGCGTCCACCAGCGGGTTACGCACCGTAACCGGGCTTTTGATCCACTCGCCCAGCCACACCGCAAAGTCGTCTACAGCGTCGTGGGTCTGAAAGACGATAGACGATTGCACGCTTTTGAAGACTTTGTGCTCAATAAAGATATGCCCCACGCCGCTGCAACTGATGTCTTCGATGTAGGGGTCCAGCAGCAGCGGTTGCAGGATGCCAAGGCCCACCTTATCGCGCACGACGCGGTAGCGGATGGCCTCCAGCTCGCCCGGCGTCACCGGAATGGGGCCATTACGCCGCCGTTGCGCGCCCGCCGGGGCCGTTTCCAGGGTGCACATATAGTCCACCAGTTGCAGCAGGTAGGCTTTTTTCTCTTCACGGTCTGTGATGCGCCCAACTTCCTCGGCCCACTCCACCAGGCGGTCCTCGACCAGCGGCATGATCTCATCCACGTTGATCACGGACGAAGGTTCGATGGACACATGATGATCCCGCGCCCCGGTGAGGTCCGGGAAGATGTGCACAAACAGCCCCTCCGGCACGGTGTAAATCAGGTTGCGGTATTCCAGGTCGCCCATGCTGCGCGAAAGCTTGGCATGAAAGCTGGGAATGCCGATTTCTTCCAGCGGCAGGCGCAGTAGGTACTCGCGCAGGAAGGGCGTTGCTTCGCAGGCAGCGCGCAACTCAGCCGAAAGCTGCGGCGCCACCTCCGCCCACTTGAGCGGGAGCGTTGCCAGCGGAACCGGAAAGACCGTCTGCGCCATGGCCCTACCCCCGCGCCTTGCTAATGGGGATCACGGCGCAAACCCCCAACCGGGTTCGACTTCAAAACCAACCACCGCGCCGGTGACGCCGCCGCCGCCGCGCACCTTCAGCACTTCCAGCGTCTTGACGATGCGCTGGCCATCCTGCTCCGAGCGCAGGCGCAGGTGCACGTCACACATCGAGCGCAGCGGGTTCATCAGCGTTTCTTCCAGCGCGTAGGAGTGCAACACGTTGATGATGCTGGTCCCGTTGGCGGTCAGGCGCTTGCACTGCTCAAAGTAGCGGATGATGGGCGCGTTGCTCTGCACGCTGTTGAGCGCCGCCGTGAAGGAGTCCACCACCAGCAGGTCGTGGTTGGCTTCGCGCTGCATGGCGCCAAAGAGCGTCGGCGGGGCGTAGTCCCCCAGGTGGGCCAGCTCAATCGGGTAAATCTTGACGCGCCCCATCAGCAGGAAGTCCAGAATATCCAGGTCGATGCTCTGCATCTGGCGGATGAGGCTACGGACCGTGCTTTCGCTGGTGAACAGCGCCACGGTCATACGCTTGTGCAGCGCGCCCCAGATCATCTGCTGAGAAACCACCGACTTGCCAGCCCCAGAGCTGCCTTCGATGAGGATGAGCGATCCGGCAGGCAAGCCGCCGCCGATCTTCTCATCCAGCTCGGCGTTTCCGGTGGAGATAAACTGCCTTTCTTCGCGTAGCATTTTCTGTACCATCGGTCTATGACCTCCTGCCTGGTGGGTGGGCAACTAGTTGATGATTGAAAATTCGTAGGGGCCGATTTCGCTCACACCATCCGAAACCCAGAAAACAAAGCGATCTGTGCCGCTGCCAAGTTGTTGATAGCTCAGTAAACCAGCGTCGATATCAGCCTGAGAAAACGTTGGCCCCAGGCTGAGCATCCCCTGTGTGGGCAGGGTCTCCAGCGCATAGATCAGGTTTTCTGGCGGGGTATCGGCATCCAGCACGGTCAGTTGCGCCGCGTGGATCGTTGCCTGGCCGCCCACGGGCACCGCCAGCCCATGTTTTGCGCCAGAGTGGGCGGCTGGTCAATCTCGATCTGGAATAGAAACGGCCCTACGTGATCTTTGCCATCGCTCAGCAGGAAGCTAAAGCTATCTCCCTCTGTACCCGTATGGGTATAGATGACAGTTTCGGATTCCAGGGCCGCTTGCGTAAACGCCTCGGTGGGGTCCAGCGTGCCCTGTTGGGGCGCAGTCACCACACTAAAGAGGAGTTGCGCGGGCGGGTCGTTGGTATCATCGGCCAGCAGCAGGTCGGCTGTAATCGTCGCGTGGGTGCCGGGCGCCATCCGCAGGGGTTGCTGCGTGACCAGCGTCGGCACGCTGTTGGCGCTCAGCACCTGTTCCAGGCGCCAGCCGTGGTCGGTTGCCAGGCTGATCATCAAGGGCTATCCGGCGGCGCAAAACCGGCCAGGTGCGCCGCACCACCAGGCTTTCGCCGGGGTTCAGGATGCCGGGGTCGTAGACTTCGGGGGCCTGGGCGC
>JAAUUD010000359.1 GCA_012031655.1 Anaerolineae bacterium
CCTTCAAAGCTGGTGTTCGGGTCCGGTTCGGCGTTGAGCGAGGTGGCAAAGTTCACCAGCTCGGAGCCAAACCCCTCGTGCCGTTCTTCATATTCGCGGAAGAGCTGCGCCAGGCGCTCGTCGTCCACGGCCTGGTGGGCTTCGTGGTAAGCCTGGGCGCAGTCCGAACAAGCGCCCATCAGGTCATTAAGGACTTCAATCGAAGGGCTGCTGGCCATGTCCGTGGTTGTGTAGGGCACAAACATCGAGGTGTACTTCATGCGGAACTCCTTGCGGCGAGATAAACAAAACGGACGGAATTTAGCCTGAGTATACGTGCCCCAACAGGCCGCCCCTGATGGGGCATCCGGCCAAGCCTGGAGGGTCACATGGCTGCCAATCCGCCCCCAGGCTGCCAGGGTCGGCCTGGCCGCATAGCCCTTTCATACAGCAGCCCGCCTATAAATAGCCAGTTTGGGTAGTCCCTTCTAACCACCTGGCGGGTCTGCCTGGCTTCACTGCCCGCTATGCTAAACCAACGACCTGAGAACGAACCCTTGCAGGAGGTAAGCGGTGTTTAAGAAAGTCTATTTCATCGTTAATCCTGCTGCTGGCAAAGAAACCCCTGTGCTCCACCAGATCAACCGGGCCATGCAGGGGCGCCCCCAGCACTGGGAACTCAAGACCACCCGCGCCTATGGCGATGGCGCCCGCCTGGCCCGGCAAGCCCTGCGCGAGGGCTACGACCTGGTGCTGGCCTATGGCGGCGACGGCACCATTAATGATGTTGTAAACGGCCTGGCTGGAACCGACCTGCCACTAGCTGTACTACGTGGGGGCACCGGAAATGCCGTGGCCAAAGAGCTAGGCACCTCCAGCGATCTGGAAGCCAGTGTGACCCAAACCCTGGACCAGTTGGGCGAAATCCGCCCGGTGGACCTGGGCATTGTGGACGAGCACTATTTTCTGCTGCGCCTGAGCATTGGCATCTGGGCCACCCTCTCTGAAGCGACCACGCGCGAGCAAAAGACCCGCCAGGGCATCGCGGCCTATCTGTTGCGCTTTGCGGAAAGCGTTGCCGCAGAAGAACAGGCCAACTATACCATCACCGTAGATGGCGAAACCCACACCGCACGGGGCACCGGCTGCGTGATCACGAACATGAGCGCAATCGGCCTGTGGACCTTTAACATGGGCGAAGAAGCACAAATGGACGATGGCCGCCTGGATATCTTTATTGCGGACAGCTCGCTACGGACCATGCTGGGCGTCGCAGCGAACTCCACCCCCTTGCTGCCTTCGCTGGAAGGCGCAGTGGCGCGCTGGCACGGCCAGCGCATCTCCCTGGATGCGGATGTGCCCCAGAAAGTCTCGCTGGATGGCGAACCCTTCCACCCCTTGCCGCTCTGTGCGGAAGTTCGCCCCCAAGCGCTTCAGCTCTTCCGCCCCGCCTAGCCTGCCTGGGCCAGCCCGCGACCCGCAGGATGGGTCATTTGGCCACGAAAAAGCACTCAGCCGTGCGGAAGCAAGTCGCGGGCCACCCCCTACAATCAGGACATCTGTCCAATGAGATATAAGGATGCTTTCTATGCGCAAGGCACTGAGCCTCATCCTGATTTTGCTCCTTGTGAGCGTTGTGGCACCCCTGGGCGCCCAGGACACCGCCGAGGTGGACCTGGACACCCTGCTGGATGCGCCAGAAGACTACTTTGGCGACAATGTAACCGTGAGCGGTGAGATTAACGAGTTTGTTTCTACTGGCTACCGCGAGGGCTTTACCATCGTGGACGGCGATCTGGTGGACTCGGAAGCGCTGCTGGTGGTGGGCGTGACCGCCGAAATGGTAGGCACCGATGCCCTGGCCCTGGAAGATGAAGTCCGGGTGACCGGCACATTATACGGCTTTGAGGACGCCTCGATTGGCGACAGCGATCTGATCATCCAGCTCGAGGACGCGCTGTATGATGATTACCGCGACCTGCCTGTGCTGGTGGTCTCTAACCTGAGCTATGGCGAGGGCGACACTACCACCCCGATGGACGCCATTGAAGGCGACATCGCCGCCATGCCTACCCGCCTGGGCCTGGACGAGCTGCTGGATGACGTGGACGAATACGAAGGCCAGTTCGTGGGCGTGGTGAGCCAGGTGGACAGCTTCGTGAACGACGACCCCAGCAACGGCTTTGTGCTGGAAGATGACGACCTCATCGACGCCGACGAGCTGCTGGTGATCGGTGGCACGGCGGATCAGTTGGCCAACATGACCTTTGCTGAGGAAGAAAGCCTCTTCATCACCGGCATCGTGCGCGCCTTTGACCGCGAAGCGCTGGAAGGCGAAGTGGGCTATGCCCTGGATGAAGACCTCTACGCCGACTTTGAAGACACCCCGGTGCTGGTCGCCTCGGAGATCGTCTCGCTGGCCAACACCACCTTCGAGAACGCGCCGCTGGCAGGCGACCTGGACCTGGACGCCCTGCTGGATGAGCCGGAATCCTACCTGGGGATGCGTGTGGATGTGCAAGGCACCGTGGAAGAAGTGCTGGGCGACGACCAGAACAACGCCTTCACCATTGAAGACGACGACCTGATCGGCGCGGACCAGGCGCTGGTCTTGCTGGCCGACCCGCAGAACATGTCACTAAACCTGCTGGACGCGGATACTGAAGTGCGCGTGGTTGGGGTGGTGCGTCAGTTTGACGCCGCCACGCTGGGCCGTGACCTGGGCCGCGAAGTGCAGGAAGACTTCTACGAGAACTACACCGACCTGCCCGTAATCGTGGCGAGCGAAATCTACGCGGTGGAAGGCGAATAAGCCGCCCTATGCCGCTCCTTGGCCCGCGCCGCGTGTGCGGGCACCCCCTTTACCCGGGTGGTCACCAAAAACTGCCCGTGCTGCCCATTTTTCCCGCGCTTGCCCAGCCTATACTGCGGGTAATGACCGCACATCAACCGACCTATTTGCAAGGAGGACGCATGTCGGACCAAACTTTTTACAGCGAAGAAGCCAAAAAGAAAACCCAGCGCCAGCAGATTGCCCTGGGGATGGCCAGCCTGGTCACCGGGATGGGGCTGGGGGCCGTTGTTGCCCTGCTCTTTGCGCCAGAAGATGGCGAAAGCATGCGCAGCCGCATCTCCAACGCCATGAACGAAGGCCAGGGCAAACTAGAAGAACTGATCACCACCCTGGAATCCGAATACCCGGATCTGAGCGAGCGCGTCCGTAAGGCTGTGGACCAGGCCAAGCAATCGACGCCGGGCATGGGCAACGGCACCCCCGCAGAGGACGAAAGCCCCGCCAGCCAGATTTAGGCCCGCTAGCCAGGGTTGCCTTGCGCGCCCCCGCCCAGGCCCGGCGCCTGTTGATGCGTTTGCCCCGCCTCTGGCACCCGGCCAGCACCCAGAACTCCATCCTCAGGAAGGCCACCACGGGTGCGGGTTGGCCTTCTCCCGCCATCCCTCACAACCGCCCCCTAGGCGATGTGCAGCTAGCGCCAACGCGCCAGCTCACTTACGCAGGGCACCGGCGGGGGCTAGCCCCCAACTCAGGAGGGGCATTCTTGCGGCGCATCCGCAATGGCCTCGCGGATGCGTTCGATGCGGTTATCGGGGTTGGGATGGGTGCTAAAGAACGCTGGTTGGCGCTGGCCCCCGCTGGCCGCGGCCAGCACTTCCATGACCGCCACCATCGCTTGCGGATCGTAGCCCGCGTCGATCATCAGGCAAACGCCCAGCGTGTCCGATTCAATCTCGTCGTCGCGGCTATACTGTAAATTGATGAGTTGGCCGATCATCGCGGCGGTTTGTGCGGCGCTGGCTTCGCCAGTGGCCACGCCCACCGCCCCCACCAACCCATTGGTAAGTTCGCTCTTGGCGATGCGCTGTGCGCCATGCCGGGCCAGCACGTGTACGATTTCGTGCGCCAGCACCCCGGCCACCTGATCCTCGGTTTGCAGTTCGGAATAGAGCGCGTAGGTGATGAAGATTTGCCCCCCTGGCAACGCAAAGGCGTTCACCGTGCTGGCATCGTCCAGCAGATGAAACTCAAATTGCCAGACGGTGTCATCCGCCACGCTCTGATCCACCAGGCGGTTGCCGATCTGGTCAAT
>JAAUUD010000360.1 GCA_012031655.1 Anaerolineae bacterium
GCACCGCGATTGCTGGTAGCGTAACCCAGGCCCATACCCTTCAGGCCGCGTGGATCGTACGCCGGGATGGACTGGCCACGCACGGCCATGGCGATTTCCGGGTGCCCAAAGTGGGACGCGATGCGCGCCACGCCTTCGGCCAGCACATCACCAATGCCTTCGCGCTTGGCGGTCTTTTCAATGAGTTCGACCATCTTTTGCGCGTCGCCCCAGTTGAGCGGCACTTTGCCGTTCCAGCCACGGTCGCTGACTTCCATGTAGGTGGCCAGGCAGTTCCCCATCTCGATGGTGTCCATGCCGTACAGGTTGCACTGATAGATCATGTAGCCGATGGATTCGCGATCCGGGTTGAGGCAGTGTGCGCCAAAGGCCCAGGCGGTCTCGTATTCGTAGCTTTCGGTGCGGACGGTCTCGCCGTTGAAGGTCACCTCGACCATCTTCTTGCAGGCCACCGGGCAGGCGTGGCAGGTCGGCTCTTCCACCAGGATCGTCTCGCGGATTTTCTCGCCGCTGATTTCTTCGGCCAGTTCGTAGGAGGTCGTCTGGCTGTTCTTGGTCGGCAAGGCGCCAATGCCCGCCGTGACGTTCATCAGCATGTTGGTGCCGTAGAGGCTCAGGCCACCCTTGCGCGGGGAGGTGATGTTCTTTTCGTCCATGATGGTGGCCAGCGCTTGCTTGTGGGCCACCTTGAAGTCTGCCGGACGTGCGGGGCTTGGGAAGTTCTTCTTGGCCTTGATGACCACGGCCTTGAGCCGCTTGGCCCCGCCAACAGCCCCCGTGCCACCCCGCCCGGAGGCGCGGTCGTTCTCGTTGACCCAGGCCGCGAACTTCACCAGGTTTTCGCCCGCCTGCCCAATCGTAATCACGGTCAGGTCGCGCTCGCCATACAGGTTCTGGAAGTGCTTCACGGTTTCGTGAACGCTCATGCCCCACAGCTCAGAGGCATCGCGCAGTTCCACCACGCCCTCTTCCACATAGGCGTAAACCGGCTTTTCGGCGATCCCCTCAAAGATCAGGCCGTCAAAGCCTGCCCAGCGCAACCGCGCCGCCGACCAGCCGCCGTGGTGGCTGTCAGTCACGGTGTTGGTCAGGGGCGATTTCGTGACGATGGCCATACGCCCGCTCATGTTGGCGGCGGTGCCGGTCAGGGGGCCATTCAAAAAGCACAAGATATTTTCGGCGCTGTAGGGGTCGCAGGTGGGGTCGCCTTCCAGCATATAGCGAACGCCCAGGCCACGCGCACCGATGTATTTCATTTTCCAGTCGTCGGGGATCGTTTCGTAATTAACGCTGCCGCTTGAAAGATTAATGCGGCCAATCCGGTCTGCATAGCCACCCAATGCCATGACCCTACGCTCCTTCAGGCAAAAAAGCCAATCCTCTTTACGGTTGGCCCCATTGTACGGCGCCAGCCAGGCTAGTCAGTTTTGGAATAGGGTGTTTTTGCCAGAGAATGACAAATGTCATGCAGCGGAAGTGCTAAACAGCCCAGAAATGCGGGCGTTTGGTACTACCGAAAATTGGATAAAGATGAGAAGTATATTAGAATAAGAGCAACTATTGCTCTGGCTGAAAAAGATTTGGATTGTGAGAGATGTCTCGCCTTTCCCCTGACGAAGTTATTCTTGGTTTATTGGCTGCCAAAGGCACCAGCTATGGCTATGAACTCATGGAGCATTTCCGCTGCCAGTTGGGGCAGGTCTGGCACCTCAGCAGCAGCCAGCTCTACGCGATCCTCAAGCGGCTAGAAAACACCGACCTCATCTGCGGGCGCGAGGTGGCCGGGCAAGCCGCCCCAGGCCGCATCGAATATTGGCTAACGCCGCAGGGCGAGCGTGTTTTTGAAAGCTGGCTGAGCCTGCCCACGCCCTCACCCAGCACACGGCGCATCCGCACCGAGTTCCTGAGCCGCCTGTATGTAGCCCGTTTGCTGGAGCGCCCCTGCGCGCCACTCATTCAGGCCCAGAAGCGCGCCTGCCAGCAATACTACAGCCAACTCCTGACGATGGAAGCGCAATCTGACGCGCCCATGGATGGCCTGGCTTTGCAACTCCGCCGCGCCGAACTGGGCGTAATCCTGGTGTGGCTGGATGGCCTGGCCGCCCAACCCATGGCAAGCCTGCTCAGCTATTCGCCCCTGGAGGATTAACCTGGCATGGAAAAGCAAAACGCCCCAACGCACGCCCAGGTCTTTTTTACCGTTCAACCGGTGGCCCAGGCCCTCGCACGCCTGATGGCGGCCAGCACCCCGCTCCCCCGTCCGGTTGAGGTGCCAGTCAGCCAGGCGTTGGGGCGCGTTATTTGCGCCGCGCCCACCTCCCCGGCGGACCTGCCCGCTTTCGTCCGTAGCGCGATGGATGGCTACGCGGTGCGCGCTGCGGATACCTTTGGCGCCAGCGAGGGCCTGCCCGCCTATTTGCGCGTGGTGGGTCACGTGACGATGGGTAGCGCGCCGGATTTTCGCGTGGGCGCTGGCGAAGCGGCAGACATCCACACCGGCGGGATGTTGCCCCCTGGCGCCGATGCCGTGGTGATCATCGAGCGGACGCACGCCCTGCCAGGGGGGGAAATCGAAGTACTGGCGCCGGTTGCGCCTGGCGAAAATCTGGTGCAAATCGGGGAGGATGTGCGGCGCGGTAACGTGATTTTGCCCACCGGGCACACCCTGCGCCCTCAGGACATCGGCGGCCTGCTGGCGGTGGGCATTACCCGCGTCTCTGTGGCGGCCCCGCCCAAGGTCGCCTTGCTGGGCAGCGGCGATGAACTGGTCCCGCCGGAACAAACGCCCGGCCCTGGCCAGGTGCGCGACATCAACAGCCAGACCCTGGCCGCGCTCTTCCAGGCGGCAGGCGCCGAAACCGAGCTGCTGGGCATCGCTGCGGACACCTTCGAGGCGCTGCTAAGCCTGGCGCAGCAGGCCTTTGAACGGGCGGATATCGTGGTGCTGACTGCCGGGAGTTCGGTGAGCACGCGCGACCTGACGCGCGAGGTCATCTCGCAACTGGGCGCGCCAGGCGTTTTGCAGCACGGCTTGGCGGTCAAACCTGGCAAACCCACCATCCTGGCAGCCTGCGATGGCAAACCCGTTATCGGCCTGCCAGGGAACCCGGTTTCGGCCTTTCTGGTGGCCCGGCAGATCGTGCTGCCGCTCATCCAGGCTGCGTTAGGCGCCCCGCTGGAACCCGCCCGCACCCAATCTGCCACGCTAACGGCCAATATTGCTTCCACCACAGGCCGCGAAGACAGCGTCCCGGTATCATTGACACGCAACGATGAAGCTTGGCTGGCCACGCCCATTTTCGGCAAGTCGAACCTCATCTATACGCTGGTGAACGCGCAGGGCGTCGTCAAGGTCCCTTTGAACAGCAATGGCCTCAAGGCTGGGGCCGTGGTGGATGTCGAACTATTTTGAGCGCCTAAACCAAGGTTAAGATGAAACACGACAAAGATAGCCTTTTATGAGCCTGGCTGAACGCAACACCTATTTAGAAGATATCCCCCTGCTGGAGGCGCGCGCTCGGCTGCATGCTGCGCTGGAAGCAGTGGGCCGTGCTGCCCCGCTGGCGGGCGAGTCCGTCACGCTGGACCAGGCGCTGGGCCGGGTTACGGCTGAACCCATCTGGGCGCGGCTCTCTGCCCCGCACTACCACGCCGCCGCAATGGATGGCTACGCCGTGCAGGCCGCCGCCACGGTCGAGGCCACGGAAACACGCCCGCTTTTGCTTCGGCTTGGCCCCCAGGCGCAGCCAGTCAACACGGGCGAGCCCCTGCCGCCGGGCACCAACGCCGTGATCATGATTGAAAACGTGCAACACCTGGATGCACAAACGCTCAGCATCACCGCGCCGGTCGCCGCCGGCTCAAGATTGAGAAATAGCCCCAGGACGGGGGTGACCAGCACCAGAGGGAGGCCGGTCGTAAGCCAATGCGCCAGCCCCTTGGTGCGGCCGCGAGTTCGAGCGGCAGCCGGCCCATCAGGATCAGGTCGAGCGAGCCGTCTTCGTAGTCGGCGGCAAACAGCCGATCGAGCGCGAGCAGGGAAGCGAGCAGGGC
>JAAUUD010000361.1 GCA_012031655.1 Anaerolineae bacterium
TATTTGGTATGCCAAACGCTGGTAAATCCACCCCTGCTTTCGGTTATCTCCAACGCCAAACCCCCAAATTGCGGACTACCCTTTCACCACCCTGACGCCTAACCTGGGCATGGTGCGGCTGGACTATCAGGAGCTGGTTTTTGCCGACATCCCGGGGCTGGTGGAAGGCGCGCATATGGGCATTGGCCTGGGGCACGACTTTTTGCGCCACGTGCAACGGACGCGTTTGCTGGTCCACGTCATCGACCCCACGCGCGACAACCCCATTGCAGACTTTCACCAGATCAACACGGAATTGATGCTGTTTGATGAGCGCCTGAAGGATCGCCCGCAGATTATCGCTGTCAACAAAATGGACCTGCCAGATGCCCAGGTGGGCTGGGAACTGTGGGAGGCTGAGTTTAACGCGCTGGGCCATCCCATCCTGACGATTTCTGCCGCCACGCAGAAAAACACCCGCCAGTTGCTGGGCAAGGTCTTTGAGCTTTACAGCCAATTGCCAGCGCCAGCGCCGGTGGTTACGGTGGAAGAAGCGCCCATCTACCAACTGGAAGAAGATGAGCACTTCGAGATCGAGAAACTGAGCACGGATGTTTACCAGGTGCACGGCAAACGGATTGAGCGCATCGTTTCGATGACCTATTTTGGCTATGATGATGCCGCGCGGCGCTTTCAGGATATCCTCGAAGTGATGGGGATTTCGCAGGCGCTAACGGATGCCGGGGTGCAGGTTGGGGATACCGTGATTATCGGTGAAACGACCTTGGAATGGGGCGAGGGCTAGCCAGCGCGTGCACTTGTCAGCACATCCAAGCGGCCCACTACTGCTTCTGGACGGAATGATCCATCACCGCAGTAAGGAGCCAAGAAGGATGCGCACTGTTTTAATGGGGTTGGGACTGCTGATGCTGCTGGCCGGGGGGCTGGTCAGCGCGCAGGAAGCGGCGGAACCCGCCATTACACATGGGCCGCTGAGTGGAGAAGTTACCGCAACGTCGGTGCATTTATGGGCACGTGGCAATCAGTTAGGGGAGCTCATTTTCACGATTTGCGGTGATGCTGAGCGTACGGACGAGGTCACATGTGGGGTTAGTGACGGCCTCTGAGTTGCACGACTTCACCGGGGACAGCTACTTTGAGGGCCTGGAGCCGGGCACCCAATACTACTACAGCGTGGAGCCAGAAGTTCATCGTAACCAGCGTGCCGCTGAGCTACCCAACCGGCTTCCCCCAACCAGAGGTCGATGGCCGGGATAGCTGAGCCAATGGGGCAGACCGCAGCGGCTAATAGAACGAGCTAATGTGCCTGCTGTTCTTCATCGAGACCAACGACATCGAGAACGTGGTCTTTCTGGTTGGGGACACGCACTGCCCCTACGCCATCAGCTACGATCGCGACGCGGATGGCACCCCGAACTTCTATGAGCTGGCTTCCAGCCCGATGAGCGCCATCGTTCTGGCGCCAACACCCGTTGACCAGACCTTTAACCCGACGGTGCTGTATGCTGAGGGCGATCAGTTTAACTTTGGGCAGGGCCGCGCCAGCTTGCGCCAACCCGGGCCTGTCCGTGTTAAGGAATTCTAATGCATTGTAAAATTAATTTAAACTTAGCTTAGGCTCGACTTTATACGCTTCTGGTAAATTTCTGATCGGCTGCAAAGCAACCCTGAACAGAACCAGAATTATGAAGGAGCATTGGAAGCTATGCGTAAACTGCTGCCGTTGATGATTGTGGCGTTGCTCGTCCTGGCCATGCTGCCGGGCGTGAGCGCTCAGGATGATGAAACCTTTTCCGTGACCATCATGCACACCAATGACACCCACGCTGCCCACGACCCCAACGGGGACGGTGATGGCGGTGCGGCGCGTCAGGCCACGGTGGTGAACCAGATCCGTAGCGAAGTGGAAAACAGCCTGCTGGTGGACGCTGGCGACCGCTTCTCCGGCACGCTCTATCACACCACCTTCCTGGGCCAGGACCAGGTTTCGGTGATGAACGCCATGGGCTACGACGTGATGACCCTGGGCAACCACGAATTTGACAACGGCGACGATGTGCTGGCCGAGTTCGTCCAGGGCGTGGAATTCCCGGTGCTGACCGCGAACATCGACTTCAGCGCCTCGCCCTTCCTGGCGGGCCTGGTGGAACCCACCGCCATGTTGGAAGTGAGCGGCCAGCAGATCGGCTTCATTGGTCTGGTGACTGCTGGCACCGTGGAAATCGCCAGCCCCGGCGACGAACTGGTGTGGCGCGATGACTACGCCGCCGTCGCCAACGAATACGCTGCCGAACTGACCGCCGCAGGCGTCAACAAGATCGTGCTGCTGACCCACACCGGCATCAATGTGGACCTGGAATTCATCGAAGCGCTGGAAAACATCGACCTGGTGGTGGGTGGCCATAGCCACACCCTGCTGAGCAACCAGAACGCTGCGAGCCGCGAATATCCTCTGGAGTTCGCCAACGCCGCTGGCGAGCCTATCCTGTATGTGCAGTCTGCCGCCAACGGCCAATACCTGGGCCGCATTGACCTGGAGTTCGATGGCGCGGGCGTGCTGAGCGGTTGGGAAGGCGATAGCATCTTCCTGAGCCGTTACATCGCGGAAGACGAAGCCTTGGAAGCTGTGCTGGCCGAACTGCGTCCGGCGGTGGACGCTCTGCGCGAGCAGCCCACTGGCGCCACCACCGATGTCTTCCTGACCGGTGACCGCAACATCTGCCGCGTTGAGGAATGCAACCTGGGGAACGTGATTGCCGACGCCATGCGCTGGGAAACCGGCGCGCAGATCGCCATCATGAACGCAGGGGGTATCCGTGCGGACATTGATGAAGGCGAAATCACCCTGGGCGAAGTGCTGACCGTGCAGCCCTTTAGCAACCAGATTGCCACCTTCGAACTGACCGGAGCTGACGTGATTGCCGCGCTGGAAAACGGCGTGAGCAGCTTGCAGGTGGTTGACGGCGCCATCACCCGCGAAGGGCTGGCCGGTCGCTTCCCGCAGGTTTCTGGCCTGCGCTACGTGGTGGATGCCAGCCAGGAATCCGGTAGCCGCATCGTGAGCGTGGAAGTGGAGCAGGAAGACGGCAGCTTCGCCCCGATTGACGAAGCCGCTACCTATAGCGTGGTGACCAACAACTTCGTCCGCACCGGCGGCGATGGCTACAGTGTCTTTGCTGAGAATGCCATCAACCCCTACGACTTTGGCCGCCTGGACTACGAAGTGACCAGCGAATACTTGGCCAGCTTCTCGCCCATCACTGCCGAGGTAGAAGGCCGCATCATCTACCTGGAAGGCGCTCCGCAGCCCGCTGCGCAGTAACTCCTTCTAGCCATCAGGGGAACAAACCCCAGCGGGGAGCTTCGGCTCCCCGTTTTGCGTTTAATCCTCGCCCAATGTGATCAAATCAAGCTGGTGGCGTTGTTCGCGCTCGCGGATGTAGGCTACTTCCAGTTGCATGCCGCGCAAAATGGCGATGAGCGGCAATCCCCCCAGCAGCAGGTGCGGCACCACCGGCCCCTGCGTGATCAGACCCACCCCTACCCCCATCAAAAGCCAGCCCAGCGCGCTTAGCAGCGCCGTGCAGCCTAGCGCCAGGGTGCTCCTCAGGCGCGGCGGATAGCGCAAGAAGGTGAAGAGCGCCAAACCCGCCAGGGGTGGCGTGAGTGCAAAGAGGGCAAAGACAATCTGCACATGCATACTCAGGTTTACGTCATCTGGCCCAGGCTGGCAAACCAGCACACGCTCAACTTGAGCGAGATCAAGGTTTCGGGCGCGCGCCATGCTATCCTGAAGGGCAAAGCGAAGGAAAGGGAACATCTATTGCAGCCACCTTCCATGATGCTGAAGGGCAGGCGCGGTTCTGCTGGGCTAATCACCAGACTGGTGCTGGCCAGCACAGCCCTGTTCTGGGCGGTAGCCAGCTTGATGGGTTTCCTTTACCCAGGCCCAGACGTTCAACTGGGGCAGGTGCAGCGCTTGTTTTACGTGCACCTGGGGACCTTCTATGGCGCGTTGTTGGCTATTTGTGCTGGG
>JAAUUD010000362.1 GCA_012031655.1 Anaerolineae bacterium
GGATTACCAGGTGGCAGGTCACCTTCGTTCCACACTCATAGGCCGCAATGGCATCGCCATAATGCGCTGCAATCTGGCGCACGCGCTCCACAAAAAGGCGGCGTGAAGTCGCGCCAGCGCTGGCTGGACATGGCATTCCAGTTAAAGCTGGCTTCTTCGCCATAGGTCTGATGCGTCAGGATGAGCAGGACTTGCGTACCCAGTTCACGGTAAGCCGCAATGATGGGATCATAAAAACGAAAGGCTTCTTCCACGCTTGGAAACCAAGCGGGCGAACTCAGGAAGGGGAAGCGCACCCAGGCTGCTCGGCCCAACACTGACGGGATCGGCACCCCTCCCTGCCCGTAGCGCGGCTGGATATTGACACCGCATTCCAGGGTGCCGCTGACCTTTAAGGGGCTGACGGGTTGGGGGAGCTTCTGGCGCGCCAGGGGAGTAAGACGCGGCGCTGCTGGCCCCGGGTGCAGCGCATCCAGCAAGCGCGTAGCAACCTCCGGCGGAAACGTGGTGATCTCGAAATGGCGTGCCCCGGCTGGCGGCGGTGCCGGGTTGATGTCCAGGTAAAAAAGATCGTCGCGGTAGGACTCCAGAAAGCGCAGCACCTCATCCAGCGAGGCCACAAAACTGTCGACACCGTCGCTCATGCGCCGCTTCCCTCCGTAATGGATACCGTGCTTCATCTTAGCCAGAGCCGCTGGTTATGGCAAGTCATCCCAGCGCGTTAGCAGCGCCGCTAGCAAAGCCGCCCGACGGGGCAAGCTGGGCACATAGACCTGCTCGTGCCGGGTGTGGGCGCCTTCGCCCGCCGCGCCCAGCCCATCCAGGGTGGGGATGCCCAGTGCAGCGGTAAAATTGGCATCGCTCCCGCCGCCCCGAAAGGACTGGCCGAAGTGTTGGCCGCTCACGCGCACCAGCTTTGCAAAGGTGCGCTGCATGGTGGCGTCATTTTCCATCGGGGGCCGCATAAATTCGCCCGTCAGAAGGCGTTCGGCGCCTGGCAAGGTCGCCGGAGCATCAGCCAGGGCGTTCAGGGCACGCTCAACCCGCTCGGCTTCATGATGATATTGCACCCGCACATTGATCACCAGGTCACACTCGCCAGGGATGACGTTATGACGCGTGCCGCCGCGCATAATCGTTGGCGTAACGAGCGTGCCCTGGCCGGGTCGCTAAGCGCCACCACCGGCTCCACCAGGCGTGCCGCCTCCACCAGCGCATTGATGCCCTCTCCTGGCGCGCTGCCAGAGTGCGACTCCCGCCCCAGCACCGTGAGCTGAAAAATGCCGACCCCCTTACGCGCAGTAACGATGCGTTCTTCGTAGTCAGAAAACTCCATCACCAACACCAGCTCGGCTTCGCGCCCCAGCTTCTCTACCAAGGGGCGCGAGTAGGGGCTGCCGATTTCCTCATCGGTGGTTACCAGCCAGATCACCGGACGGGCCAGCGCCAGGCCGAGTGCCTGGAGGTCCTCCAGCACGGTTTGCACCAGCACAATGCTAGCCTTCATATCATAGGCACCCAGCCCAAACAGCACATCGTCTTCGATGCGCGTTGGGGAACGTTCCACACTGCCTAGCGGATGCACCGTGTCCAGATGGCAGATGATCAAAATTGGCGCGCCGGGGGCCTGGGTGTTCCAGCGGCATTCCAGGCAATCGCCCACGATGGCCTGCTGATGCAGGCGCACCTGCGCGCCCAACCCTGCGGCCCATTCCGCCAGGGCATTGACCACCCGGTCAACCTCGACTTTCTCGCTGGTGGGGGTTTCGCTTTCCACCAGGGTGCTGATGCGCCAGGTCATAGCGCCCAGCCGACTTTCAAAGTGAGAAATGTAGCTTTTCATGACGCTAATGGTAACATCAATAAAGGCTTGAGGGCCAGGGCCAGGCACCCTAACGCGCGCTGCAAGTGTTGCGCTTGCCGGGTGGTGCATCCCAAGCTACAATGACAGCCAAGCGAGCCAGATGTGGAGGATGGACCGTGGGGCGTTGGCAAAACAAATACGTGATTGGCTTGACGGGCAACATCGCCATGGGCAAAAGCCTGGTGCTTCAGATGTTGCAACACCTGGGGGCCTACACCATTGACGCAGACGGCCTGGCCCATCAAGTGATGGCACCCAATGCCCCGGCTTATAAACCGGTTATCGAGATGTTCGGGCGGTTTGTGGTGAACCCCCAGGGCCAGATCGATCGTAATCGGCTGGGCGCGGTGGTTTTTTCGCATCCCGAGGCGCTACAAGCGCTGGAAGCCATGACCCATCCCATCATTAGCGCCGCGATTGACACACTCATCAGCCGCGCCAAGCACCAGGTGGTGGTGGTAGAAGCCATCAAGCTGCTGGAAGGCAAGCTGGCGGATGGCGTTGATGCAATCTGGGTGGTGGATTCCTCCGCTGAAAAGCAGCTTGAACGCCTGATCACCAAGCGCAAGCTCCCCCGCGAGGAAGCCCTCAAGCGCATCAACGTGCAAAACCCGCAAGGCGAAAAGCTGGCCCGCGCGGATGTCGTCATCCGCAACGATGGCAAGCCCGAAGAAACCTGGGCCCAGGTGCAACGCGCCTGGCAGAACATCGCCCAGAGCAAGCGCGATGATGAACAAGCCCAGGCCGTGACGACGGTCAAAAGTTGGCGCCTGCCCCCCGCCGCCCCCCGGGGGACTCACCCCGCCCCCCGCTCCCGGTGCGCTCCAACTCGATTCCGTAGAGATTAAGCGCCCGCGCCCGGCTTCGTTTGATGGCATCGCGGCGCTCATCAGCACAACCAAGGGAACACGCGTCACTCGTGATGACATCATGGCGGCCTTTGGGCAGAAAACCTACCTGATGGCCGAAGGGGGCGGTCAGATTGTGGGCGTGATTGCCTTTCTGGTGGAAAACCTGGTCACCCGGGTGGATGAGGTGGTGATTCACCGTGGGGCACCGCAGGGCGCAGTTGGGCGGGCCTTGATCGATGCCATGGAGAGCGCTTCTGGCGACCTGCAAAGCGAGGTGGCGTTCGTCTTTCTGGACCCGACCTCCAACCCAGAGATCAAAGCGGCTTTCCTGGCGGCGGGCTACGAAGAGCAAAAGGTGGAGGATATCCGCATCCCTGCCTGGCGCGAGGCCGTGGCAGAGTCCAAGCCAGAAAACACGGTCTTGCTTTCTAAGCGCCTGCGGGAGAAACTGGTGCTCAAACCAATCTAAGCGAACCAGAAGGGCAACGAACTCGTGGAACGCATGAAAACCATGCCCGTTATTGGGCAAATCCTCACCGTGCTGGATACCTACCCGCGCCTTTCGGCCTGGGTGGTGCTTTCGGTAGGCATCGTGGGCTTGCTGGTTTACGAAGCGCGGGACGTGGGCCTTTCGACCGGCAACTGGGTCGCCCTGATCATCGCCTCGGTGGTGGTGGCTGGGCTGTGCATCTGGATCGTGAGCTGGGAAGACGAAGAAGAAACCCCCGCTGACTCCGCCATCCAGGTCAAAAGCACCAGCCTAACAGAAGCCCCAGCGCCAGGCGAACCTGCCTCCCCGGAGAAAGACAAGCCCGCCGACGCCTGAACTCGCCAGGGCTAATAAACGTACTGCGCTTCCAGCTCTTCGCGCAGGCGCAGCGCCTCGGCCTCAAGGTCGATCTGGGCCAGCATGTCGCGGATCGCTTCGGCGCCGATACCGGCGGTGAAAGCGTCCATGCCATAGCTGTCCTGGGCATCCATGAACTCTTCTTCCGACATCAACTGACCATAGCTGAGGTCCGTCAGGCCGGGTTCGATCACGACGTAGTTTTCGAAATAGAGGATCCGCTCAAGATCGCGCAGGGTCATGTCCAGCATCAGGCCGATGCGCGACGGCAGCGACTTCAGGAACCAGATGTGCGCGACCGGCGAGGCCAGCTCGATATGGCCCATGCGCTCGCGGCGGACCTTCTGCAGCGTGACTTCCACGCCGCACTTCTCGCAGGTCACCCCGCGATACTTCATCCGCTTGTACTTGCCGCACAGGCACTCGTAGTCCTTGATCGGCCCGAAGATCCGGGCGCAGAACAGGCCGTCTCG
>JAAUUD010000022.1 GCA_012031655.1 Anaerolineae bacterium
GCGCTGGGTTTTCGCTACCACGAGTTCATCCCCTTTTTCGATGCCTGGTCGCCGACACCGTGCTGGAAGCCGGGATGGTCACCAGCGTGGAACCCGGCGTTTACATCCCGGATTTTGGCGGTATTCGCATTGAGGACAACGTGGTGGTGGGCGCGGAGGGGCCGCAATATCTCTCCACACCGCGCCAACCCTGGTAAGGCTTTCCAGAAAAGGGGCCTGCCCTCGTTGAAGTTGAGAGGGCAGGTCCACAAAAACTGAGAACTATTGCATCCAAAAGGAGTTCTTGAACATGCGCTTAAAGGATCGGGTGAGCATTGTGACTGGCGGTGGAAAGGGCATCGGCTGGGGGATAGCCACCGTCTTTGCCCGCGAAGGCGCCTCGGTGGCCGTGGTTGACTGGGATGGCGAGGCTGCCGAACGCACTGCCCGGGAGATCAATGATACGGGCGGCGGCGCCCTGGCCGTGCAGTGCGATGTTTCGCAGGAAGAACAGGTCAAGGCGATGATTGCCGCCACGCTGGAGCGCTTCGGGCGGGTTGATGTGCTGGTGAACAACGCCGGAATTGGCGTTTATATGCCGGTGACCGAAACCAAGGTCGAAGAGTGGGACCGCGCCATGAATGTCAACCTGAAGGGCGTGTTCCTGTGCAGCAAGTATGCAATCCCGCACATGCAAGCGGTAGGCAAAGGCGCCATCGTGAATATTTCCTCCGTGCATTCCTATGCCAACGTGAACGGCACCTCGCCCTATGCTGCCAGCAAGGGCGGCGTCACAGCGCTGACGCGGGCGATGGCCATGGATTACAGCCCGGCGATCCGCGTGAATTCTATTGCACCGGGCTGGGTGCTCACCCCGCTCATCCAGGGCATTTTTGATAGCTACCCGGACCCCGCTGAGCAACAGCGCCTGGTCGAGCAGCGCCAGGTGATGAAGCGCATCGGCGCCCGGAGGATATTGGGCATGCGGCGGCTTTCCTGGCCAGCGACGAAGCGTCCTTCATCACGGGCACGCAGTTGTTCGTGGATGGTGGTCTGACCGCCCAGCTTGAGAGCTGGTAGGCGCAAAGGAATTCCGCCCGTGAGTGGCCCGGCACCCACCTTCAATTTACCGCAAGATGACCTGAGCACCCTGGAGGGTCATGGCCCGGCCCTGGTGACCTTTGGCGAGGCCATGCTGCGCGACACCCCCGCCGATGAGCAGCGCCCAGAAGCGACCCGGCTTGTTCACCTGAGCGTGGCGGGCAGTGAATATAGCATTGCCACGCTGGCAGCGCGGCTTGGGGTGCCAACCGCGTACATCACACGCCTGCCAGATAACCCCTATGGCTGGATGGTGCGCGACCTGGCGCGGGCCAATGGGGTTGATACCAGCGCTTTTGCCTGGGCCGACAAAGCCGAACCCATCGGGCGCTACATTTTTGAGCTGGGTCGCTCGCCCCGCCCGGATATGGGCTGGTATCAACGGATGTATTCCGCGGGTAGCCGCCTGGGGCGCGGGATGGTGGATTGGGGACGGGTGCTGCGCGATAGCCGCATCCTGCATACCTCCGGGATTACCTTTGGCCTGGCGGCGCACAGCGGCTACAGCCATAACCCCTGGCTCGAAGCGCTGGAAGAAGCCTTGCAGGCCAAACCTGCTGCCTGCGCCCTGGGGCTGGACTTCAACTATCGTGCCACCCTCTGGAGCGAGGAAGAATGCCGCCGCGTGCTGGAGCCACTGCTGCACCAGGCCGTTGATTGCCTGATCACCTCGGTCTATGACATGGCGCGCCACTTTGGGATCGGCTGTGGGCGCTGGAGTGCAGCAGACATCCTGGCTAACCGCCCCGAACGCCTGGAAGATGACGACCTGCGCGCCTTTGGGGCAGAGGTCATCCGCCACTTTGGGCTCAAGCAGGTGGCCATCACGCTCCGTGCCGCAGAAAACACCCTGCACCACACCTGGGAATCCGCCGCGATGGACGCCGAGGGGCACTTCTTCCGCTCTCCCTGCCCGCGTCCCATGATCATCGCCGACCGCCTGGGGGGCGGCGATGCCTGGTGCGGCGGCTTTTACTATGGCTTGCTGACCGGCGGCAGCCCAGTGGATGGGTTGGCCAAAGGCGTGATGGTGGGCGATGCCGCCGCACGCCTCAAGCAAACCCTGATGTTCGACCTGCCGATGATGAACCGCAGTGACTTGCAAACCGTGCTGGCTGCCGACGCCGCCGGAGTGGGTCACCAGACGATCCGCTGAACGCAGCGGCTCGGACACCCAAATTAAAGGAGGTGATGTGTATCGGACAAGAACCTGCCAGACGCTTGTTTGAAAAACAAATCCAGACCTGCATTGTAAATGCTGAGTATTGTAGGAGTTTTCTTGACTATGAACGCCAAAAAGACCCTGTTGGTGCTGGCCTTGCTGGCCGCACTGGTGCTGCCGATGACCGCGATCAACGCTCAGGAAGAGGGCTACACCGCCCCGGAACCCGCCCTGGACCCCGTCCCCCTGGAAGAAGGTGCCCAGGCCGCCTGCAGCGGCTTTGACTTTGACCCGGACAACCTGCGCGTGGCCTACATGCCCCCTGGTACCGAATTCCAGTACTACATCGCCATTGGGGAAGGCATCGAGGCCCTGGCCGAAGAACTGGGCATCGAAATAGACATGGTGGCCCCGCAGAGCGGCTCGGACATTGCCGGGCAGATGGGCATGATCCAGGACGTGATCACCCAGGAATACGACGCCATCATCCTCTCGACGCACGATGAAGGCGCCGCAGCGGAACTGGTGGACCAGGCCATTGAAGAAGGCATCGCCGTCATCATCGTGAACTCGGACATTGCCAACTTCCCGACGGAAGTGCATGGCGTGGTGGGCTATGCCCAACGCAAGGGCACCCTGGCCCTGGGCGAGTACATCGTGGAAATGACCGGCGGTGAAGCTATGGTCGGCGTGCTGGAAGGGCTGCCCGGCTACCACTCCACGGAGCGTATTGGCGGCTTCCTGGATGCCTTTGAAGAAGTCGAAGGCATGGAAGTGGTGGCCAGCCTGCCCACCGAATGGAACGTGGAAACCGGCAACAGCGCCATGATGGACCTGCTACAAGCCAACCCAGACATCGAAGTGGTGGTGACCGCGAACGACTACATCGCCATTGGGGCCGCCCTGGCCGCCGAAAGCCCTGGGCCGCGAAGATGTGCTGATCTTTGGTAACGACGGCGACACCACCGGCCTGGAAGAAATCGCCGCTGGTCGCTGGACCGCCACCGTCAACACCACCCCCTACCTCATGGGCCAGGTGGCCTTGCAGGTGACCCTGGACTGCCTGAACGAAGAATTCCCCGGTGGCTGGGTCGAGACCCCCACGGTGATCGTTGACGAGGAAAACGCGCCGGAGTTCCTCTGCGAGCCGGAGAAGCTCTTCCCACGTCCCGAAGGCGAATACGAATGCCCTGAGGACTCTGGGAGCTAGACTTCCCTGAAGACCGCCCGGGCTGCCTGGCCTGCTGCCCTTTAAAGGTGGCAGGCCAAGGCGCCCGTCATCCCTGAAAACGGTTTTGCGTGGCCCAAAAATTTGCTTATGCCAGCACACAGCGCCCCTTTGTGGGAACTCAACAACATCTTTAAGGCCTTTTACGGGGTGCAAGCGCTCAAAAGCGTTTCGTTGACGCTCTACCCTGGCGAAGTGCATGCTCTGCTGGGCGAAAACGGTAGCGGGAAGTCCACCCTGGTCAAGTGTCTGGCGGGGGTTCACCAACCAGACCGTGGCGAGATGCTGCACCAGGGCCAGGCCGTGAACCTACACCACCCGGTCGAAGCGCGTGCCCATGGCGTTGCCACGATTTTCCAGGAGTTTTCGCTGGTGCCCAGCCTCAGCGTGGCAGAAAACATCTACCTGGGGCGCCAACTGCGCTACCCTGGACGGGTGGTCAATTGGGGCGGCATGGCCCGCGCCACGGAGCAGGTGTTGCAACGCCTGAACCTGCACATTGATCCTCAGGCCATCGTCCGTAACCTTTCTGTAGCAGAACAGCAGTTGGTGGAAATTGCCAAAGCCATCTCGCAAGAGTCCAGCTTGCTGATCATGGACGAGCCTACCGCTGCGCTGGGCCTGGACGAAACCAACCGCTTGCTGGACCTGATCCGCGACCTGGCCCGGCAGGGCAAAACGATCCTCTATATTTCGCACCGGCTGGATGAAGTCTTTGCGGTTGCTGATCGCATCACCGTCCTGAAAGACGGGCGGCACATGATCACCGAAGACCGGGCAAAATTGGACATTGACCAGGTGGTGCAGTTGATGGTGGGTCGCGAGATCACCCAGCACTACCCTAAGGTCCACCATGCCCCTAACCCAGCGTTTTGCCTGGAGGTGCGCGGTCTTTCCACCCGCAAGGGGGTGAACAACGTGAGCTTTGAAATCCGGCGCGGCGAGGTGTTTGGCCTGGGCGGGATGGTTGGCAGTGGGCGCACGGAAATTGCGCGGGCACTTTTTGGCGTGGATGCTCACACCGCTGGGGAAGTCTACCTGGAAGGACAGCGGGTGCGCTTTCGGTCGCCTGCTCAGGCGATTGGGGCGGGTGTGGGCCTGATCCCGGAAAATCGCAAGGCGGATGGGCTGTTCTTTAACTTTGAGGCCCACCCCAACATCTCGGTTTCGCGCCTGCGCGGGATGCTGCTGGGCCCCTTTCTGGACCTGCGGCGGGAGCGCCGCACCGGGCGGGAATTCATCGAAAAACTCAAGATCACGCGCAACGCCATGGAAAAGTCTGTCCGCTACCTTTCCGGCGGCAATCAGCAAAAAGTGGTGATTGCTCGCTGGCTCTATTCGCGGGCGCGCCTGCTGATTCTGGATGAACCCACGCAAGGGATTGATATTGGCGCCAAGCTCGATGTGTACAACGTGATCAACGAACTCACCGCACAAGGGATCAGCATCCTGTTGATTAGCTCGGACTATCCCGAACTGCTGGCGATGAGTGACCGGGTGGCGGTGCTGCGCGATGGCTGTATTTTGCACGTCACAGAAGCCAAACATTTGTCAGAATATGACCTGTTAGCAATTGCCTCTGGCGCATCCAGCGTGCAGGCAGCGCCTGCGGGCGTCACAGGTTGATTATTGAGGGCAAGAAACTGATGCGGATTATCTTAAATGGGCTGGGGCAATTCTTTCGGTCGGCGGTGGCGGGGCCATTGGTGGCCTTGCTGCTGGTGATTTTCTTCCTCCAGTTCACCAGCGACCGCTTCCTGGACGAAGGGAACTTTTCGAATGTTTCCCTACAGGTGAGTGTGGTGGCCATTGCGGCAATTGGCTCAACCCTGGTGATCCTGGTCGGCGGGATTGACCTGTCGCCGGGGGCAATTGTGGCGCTGACAAGTTGCTCGCTGGCTATTCTGGTCAAAGAACGCGGCTATAGCCTGGAAGAAGGCATCGCGATTGTGCTGTTGATGGGCGCGGGGCTGGGTTTTATCAATGGCTTTTTTGCCACTTACGGACGTATCCCGGCATTTATCGTTACCTTAGCCACCTTCAGCGCCTATCGCGGGGCGGCCTTTCTCATCACGGATGGCACGCCGATTTTCTCGGTTTCGCCGCGTCTGCGCCCGCTCTTCTACGATGAGTGGCTGGGCATCCCGCGTCCCTTTTTCTATACACTGGGGTTGTTCATCCTGACCTGGCTCTTTTTGCGCTACACCATCATTGGGCGCAACATCTATGCAGTGGGGGGTAACGAGGCGGCAGCGCGGCTTTCTGGCGTCAAGGTCAACCAGGTGAAGTTGCTGGCTTTCGTCATTGCCGGCGTGATGTCCTCCATCGCGGGCATCCTGACCAGCGCGCAGTTGAACTCTGGCTCCCCGAACTACGGGGTGGGCCTGGAACTGAAAGCCATCGCGGCGGCAGTGATTGGCGGGGCCAGCCTGGCGGGCGGCGCCGGTAACGTCATCGCCACCTTGCTGGGCGCGTGGATCGTGGCGATTGTGCAAAATGGCCTCAACCTGAACACCGTCCCGGCCTCCTGGCAGGAAATCACGCTGGGGATCATCATTGTGGGCGCGGTGGGGCTGGATATGTGGCGGCGAGACATCGGAGAATTCGTGAATCGCGCGATGCGCCTGGTCGTTCCACAACGCGAACCACCGCCCTACTCGCCAGAGGGCGGCGCCGCACCTCCGCCCCTTTCGGAACCAGGCGCTTCGCCCTGAAGCAACAGCTTCGGCGGGATAGGGGCGGCCCCTGCGCCGCCCTGGCTTGACCATTGCAAAACAAGCACGGATAAGGAGCAAAGAGCACCATGTATACCCACGGTCGGAACTCGGGCTGCCGCCTGAGCCTGGACTACACCTATAAGGGAATGCGTATTGCCTACCTGGAAAACGCCAGCCTGCGTGTGGGCGTGCTGCTGGATAAAGGCGCAGACATCTTCGACTTCACCTACAAGCCCAAAGACCTGGACTTTATGTGGCAATCGCCCATCCCCATGCGCAAACCCTTCACCGCCACCAGTGCCCTGCCCGAAGGCGCCTTTCATGATTACTACTACGGCGGCTGGCAAGAGGTGCTCCCCTCGGCGGGGTGGGCCTCGGAACCCTACATGGGCACTTACCAGGGCTTGCACGGCGAAGCCTCGTTGTTACCTTTTGAGGCCAGCGTGCTGGAAGACACCCCCCAGCAGGTGACCTTGCTGGTCAAAACGGCGCTCTATCGCTCGCCGTTGCGCCTGGAGCGCGAAATGACGCTCCGCAACGATGCGCCCACGTTGTTCATCAAGGAGCGCCTGTACAACGACGCTGACATGGACTTCGCTGTGATGTGGGGTCACCATCCGGCGTTTGGTGCGCCTTTTCTGGATGAAAGCTGCCAGGTGCAGACTGCTGCCGGGCGCGCCGAGGTGCTGGCCTATCACGCCAACGGACTCTGGGAACCTGGCGACGGGTACAACTTCCCGATGGTCAAAAATCGGCGGAGCGGAGAACTACAAGACATCCGCCAGGTGTTGCCCGCCAGCACCAAATCGGTTGATGTGGTCTTTTTCAAAGAACTGAGCGAAGGCTGGTATGGCCTCACCAATCGCAACCTGGGCGTTGGGTTCGGGATGGCGTGGGATCAAAGCGTGTTTCCATACCTGTGGATGTGGCAAGTCTATGGCGGCCACACGGATTACCCCTGGTATGGGCGAACCTATAATTGTGCGCTGGAACCCTTCAGCAGCTACCCCCCGGCGGGCGTCAAAAATGCGGTGGATAACGGCACTGCCCGTATGTTGAAGCCCCAAGAAGTGCTGGAAACTGAGCTGGTGGCGGTGGCATACGAGGGCCAATCGATTTCGCGCATCTCGCGGGCCGGTGAGGTGACCTCCAGCTAGCCCAGCCAGGCGCTAACGCCGCGTGCAAAGTGCGTAACCGGGGCCGGGCTCAGGTCAGCAGGTCCCGGTTATGCACTGCCAGGGCAAAAACGCGTTGCAGCATGCGTGCTGGTCTATAAGGGCCGCTGCGCAATAGCCAGTAACTCGTATTCATCCAGGTCGACCGGGCGAATGCCCCACGCCCCGGCAGTGCCGCCTCCGATGTGCTCCACTTCACAACCGATCACCTGAAGCATCAGGCGCAATTCCGGGATGACAAAGCCCCGTTCACGGACCTGGACTTCTACGGCGTTCTCTCCCTGCCCTGTCGCCATGGTGTTGCGTTCGGTCAGCGTGGCGGGGTCAAAAATTCCGGCGTCTACATCCGCCTGTTGATAGTGGCGGATGTGGCGCATGGCGTTCAGGACGGTGATCAACAAGCGCCCGCCGGGCTTGAGCGCGTTGTAGAGGTTACGCAACACGGCCATATCGTGCACCTGAGGGTCATTCCCTGTGCTAATCAACCCCAGCGAGCCTTCGCACACACAATAGGCCCGGTCAAAGGGAAGGGGCGTGGTGTAGCGGGTGGCGTCAGCTTGCTCAAAGGTCAGGGAACTTAGCCCTTCTGCCTGGGCAACCCGGCGAGCTTCGGCCAGCATGCCTTCCGAAAGGTCAACGCCGGTTACCTGATAGCCCCGCCGCCCCAGTTCGAGTGCATGCCGCCCGGTGCCACAGCCCATATCCAGAATGCGCTGGTCGGGCGCCAGTTGCAGGTGTTGGACCAGAAAATCAACCTCCATGACGGTGCCTTTAACAAAAGGTTCATCCATATATTGGCTGGCGTGGCGGTCAAAGAAAGTCTGCCAGGTGTTGTTCGGTTCCATAAAGCGGGAGCTCCTTATCAAAGATGTTGATATCCAATTATGCCTCAGCTTGGCTTGGCTCTCGGCCTATGATACTCGTGAGGTTCTGATTTGGCAGGAGGATAGATAGTAAGGGAAGTTGAGCCAGGGGTTCCCCCCCAAACCCGTCATCTTTGGAGTGCTGATGCGGCCTTAGTGGGCTTTACGCCTCTGGCGGGGCGATCGCCTCCAGCGCACGGCTGAAGGTGGCCAGGGCGGCGGCATCAAACAACACAAAGCGAATCAGGGCCAGGCGGGAGTCGCGCAGGGCAAAGTCGCGGGCGGCCTGCAAGGCGATGGTTGCCGCTTCTGCCATCGGATAGCCATAGATGCCCGTGCTGATGGCCGGAAAAGCGATGCTCGTAAGTTCGTGCGCCACGGCCAGTTCCAGGCTGCTGCGGTGGGCGCTGGCCAGCAGGCGCGGCGGTTCCTCTGACCCGGATTGATAGATCGGCCCGACCGCATGAATGATATACCGCGCCTGAAGCTTAAAGCCGGGCGTGATCACCGCCTGGCCGGGGGGGCAGTGGCCGATCCTACGGCAGGCAAGCTGTAACGGGATCAGCCCGGCTGCGCGATGGATCGCGCCATCGACCCCTCCGCCACCGGCCAGGTGTTGGTTGGCCGCATTCACGATGGCATCGGTGGTTTGTTGGGTGATATCGCCTTGCTGGAGATCGATCTGCGTGCGATTGATGAGCATCTCGGTGCGCATAGGCTGCTCCGGTGTGGTAGACCTTCTCCCTGGGAGTATAGGGGCTCACACAGGAGCACGCCAGCACTTGCCCGCCCACCGACCTCTGCTGACTTACTGCTGGACATGCTGCGGAACGGCCCTTGCGGGTCCTGGCCTTTTTGTTTCGTTGCTGAACTTGCCGAAGCCAGTCAGGACGTTCTCCAGCATGGGGCGCAAACGTGCCACACGCCGCAGACGGATCACCATATCCCACATCGGCTCGAACTTCTTCCAGCCGCCTGCATAGGCGATGTGGCGCATCTGATGCACCCAGCTCTCCTTGGTCGCTGCACCCTGGAAAATCGAGGACCAGCGATAGAAATTCTGATAGGCGCGCCAGTAGCCGGCTTCCAGCGCCGCCGGCGTGAGGTGCGTTGGCTGGAAAACAACATGGCGCGTATCGTACAGGTCCCAATTGCTGTGCAGCAGGCGCTGTTGCTGCGCCATACGCAGGTAAAGCGCGGTGCCGGGATAGGGCGTCAGGATGTGGAAGGTGGCGGTTTCAATACCCTGCTGAGTCGCCCATTCCACGGTCTGGTCAAAGACGTGCTCATCATCCCCATCCATCCCAAACACAAAGCTGCCGTTGACCATCACGCCCAAGCCGTGCAAACGCTGGATAGCGGCGGTGTAGTCTCGGTTCAGATTCTGGACCTTGTTTTGCGCCTTCAGGTTGTGGGTATTGAGCGTCTCAAAACCCACAAACAAGCTTCTTAATCCGGCGTCGACTGCTTTTTCTAGCAGCCTGGGTTTAAGCACGGACTGAACCGTGCCAGCGGCCTGCCACAAGCGGCCCATGCCGCGCATCCCATCAAAAAGGGCATGAGCAAAGCGGCCATTCCCCAACAGATGGTCATCCAGAAAGTAAAGATGACGCCCCGGCAAGCGCTCTATTTCAGCCAGGGCATCATCCACAGCCTGTGTATAAAAGCCCTTGCCGCCTTCAAAAAAAGCGTCCTTGTAGCAGAAGTCGCAACTGTGCGGGCACCCACGCGACACAACAATCGAATTCGGCACCAGGTACAAATGTCGCTTGATCAGGTCACGGCGAACTGGCGGAACCCCCAGGAGCGTTCGCACTGAGGATTGATAGCGTTTGGCGGGCTGGCCTGCCCGAAAATCCTGCAAAACTTTGGGAAGGTGTCTTCACCGGGGCCAAGAAAGATAGTGTCTGCATGGTGCGCGGCTTCATCCGGCAGGGAAGTTACATGGAGGCCCCCCAGAATCACATAAGCACCTTTAGCACGGTAGTGGTCGGCAAGCTGATAGCTGCGATAGGCGGAGGTGATATAGACCTGAATCACCACCAAGTCGGGTTCATCGCTAAGGTCCAGCTTTTCGACGTGTTCATCTTGCAGCACAATGTCGTCATCTGGGCTCAGGTAACTGGCCAGCGTGGCCAGCCCTAGTGGGGGAAAAAGCGAATACTTGATGGGCCGGAAAAGCGGGCTGTTGGCTTCAGTCAGCGCAGGCAAGATCATCTTGATTTTCATGACAGGCTCCTTCAACTTGGGGGGTCTGTCTATCACTTTATACGGGGCGCCACTGGCCCGGCTACCGTCCAGGTGGCCGTTTGGATGCACTCAGGTGCTTGCATTGTGCATCATTTTGACCAACACTCTTTAAGAGATGACAATATCTTCCAGCGCCCGGGTGATGCGCCAGGGCGACTTTAGAAGGCACTAAATCACGATTGAACCCATGTGACTGCAATAACACTGTTGCTCGTTGAGGACAATTTGCGCTTGCGAGAGGGCCTGCGCCAGGGATTTGAAGCCACTGGCCAGGTTCGGGTGGTTGGGGCCTGTAGTACGGGCGAAGCAGCGATTGAATTTTGCTTTGCGCAAGCAGCGCCGCAGATCATTTTGATGGACGTTGCCCTGGCCAGCGCCATGAACGGTATCGAAGCCGCAGTGGCTATTCGGCGCGAATTCCCGCGCTTGCCGGTGGTGTTCTACTCCATTCAGGACGATGATGCATATTATCGCGCTTTTCTCCACGCGGGGATCCTGAGCCACTATGCCTATGTTCGCAAGTCCAATTACCTGCTTCCAACGCTGCTGGTGCCCTTGCTTCGGGATGCCATTGCTGGGCGCAGCATTATTGACCCCGATATTGAAGCACGCGTCCAGCAGGTGCGGCACTTTGACGCCCACGCGCCGATGGCTTGGCTGGAGCCTATCGAGCAGACCGTGGCGCAAATGATTGCGCGCGGCATGACGAACGAACAAATTGCGCTTCAGCTAGGCTTCCGCGATAAACGCACCATCAGCCGCATCAATGGGCAAATTTACGCTGCCTGGGGCCTGGCCGACAGCACAACTGATGAAAAAGTTGCACGTACCCGGGCCGCGCTGATCGTGCAAAGTGGTCGCTTTATTGAATGGGACGCGGCGGGGCAAGCCTTTGTGATGAACGAACGGGGCGAGCGCGAAGCATGGCGATGATGATCATGAGCATTCTGGTGATGTGGGGGGTGCTAAGCCTTTCCATTTTTAACATGCTCATCTTGCTCTGGCTCGGCCTGACTGTTTTCCTCGCGGCAGAACAGCGCACGCGTGGCTTGTCTCTGATCCTCTCAGGAACCGGCATGGGTGCCCTGTTTTTCCTGAGCCACACCGCAATTCTCGTCAGCCAGTTTACGCCCCGGCTCGATTCGCAGTTAAATTTCTGGTGGCGCGTTGGCTGGGTTCCGGTGGTTTGTTCCCCGATCCTCTGGTATTGGCTCATTCTGTGGTACAGCGGTTGGCCAACCCAGCATCGCGTGCCGGCTCTGGCGCTTTCTGCGCTGGGGATAGTGCTGTTGCTGCTGATGTTCTTTTCGTACCCCATCCCAAGTTATACAGAAGTGATGGCGCTAGACCTGGCGCAAACGGATACCCTCTGGAACATGCCGCTCATGTTTGTGTTGTATCCTCCGTTTGCCATCCTCTGTATTCTGCTGCCTCTGAATGCGCTCTATCGGCCTATGCCTTCGAAACGCTTAATGGGCGATCTGGCTCGCCAACGCTCGCGTCCGTACCTGATCGTATCTTCAGGATTGCTGCTGAGTGTGGGCATCTTCGTGACGGCTTTTTTGGTGTGGGTGCTAGGGGCAGCGGAAAAGCAGCATCCTTTGGTGAGTAGCTTTTTATTTGCGCCTGCAATTGCGCTCTTTGACTTTTTTCTGACGCTGCTGGTGGCCATGGCGGTGCTCTTCCTGGGTCGGGCAGTGGTGTCTTATGAAGTGTTTACGGGCAAAACCCTACCGCGGCGGGGTTTTCTGCGCCATTGGCGCAATGCGATCATCCTTTCGGGAGGGCTATCGGCTTTCATCAGCGCCAGCCTGATGCTGCAACCCCCACCCCTGTACAGTTTGCTCATCCTGGCGAGCACCACCATCGTGTTCTATGCGCTGTTGAGCTGGCGATCCTTTGTGCATCGGGATTATCTGATTGCGCGCTTTCGCCCGTTTGTTGGCAGCAACAGCCTGGTTGCGTACCTAACGCAAGCCACCCAGCCACAGGAAGATCCAGCTTATCCTCTCTTTGAGACCCTCTGCCGGGATATGCTTGGGACGCGCTGTGCATGCCTGGTTCCGCTGGGGCGTCTGGGGCCGCTGGTAGGCGCGCCTTTGTGCTATCCCCCAGCGGCCCCAGTAGCCATACCCTCCCTGAGTACAGATCGCTTTTCCCCGGAGCAGGTCTGCATGCCTATGGATGATGTAAGCGGCTTTTGCTGGGCCATCCCACTCTGGGCCGAGCGCGGGTTAATTGGGGCGCTCCTGATTGATGCGAAAATGGACGCCAGCCTTTACACGCAGGAGGAAATCGAACTGGCCCGTATAAGCGCTGAGCGCATCATTGATCTGCGCGCCGGGCAGGAGATGGCGCGGCGCTTGATGGCCCTGCAACGCCACGAGCAAACCCGAGAACGGATGCTAGATTTGCGTACACGTCGCTTTTTGCATGATGACATTTTGCCAACCCTACACCTGGCGGCTCTGCATGCGAACAGCGGTACCGAACAGGAGCAAGTTGTTGATTTGCTGGCAGAAGCCCACAACCAACTTTCCAATTTGATTCACCAGACGGTCAATCAGAAGCCCCTGCGCGCCTTCCACTGGCCAGATGAGTTGCGCCACCGGATTGAGCGCGAGTTTAGTCCGCTCTTTGAGGCGATTACCTGGGAAATTAGGGGGGATCTGCCAGCGCTCAGTGATGAAACCTACGATATTCTCCTTCCGGCGGTTAAAGAAGTGGTCCGCAATGCAGCAACCCATGGCCGGGGAAATTCCAGCCCTGCGCCACTCCATCTGAAGGTTCAAATCGGCTACCAGGATCAGCATCTGACCCTGTTGGTGATCGATGATGGCGTTGGCTTTCGGTACCACAACACGCCACGTGCCCGGGGCGGCAACGGTTTGGCTTTGCACAGCACACTGCTAGCTATCCTGGGAGGCAACCTGAGCCTTGAAGTGCTTACCCCGCACGGAACCTGCGTAAAATCACCTTGCCCCTTTACGACACTTTGCATACGCTAAGGCCAGGGCGCTATGATCTCAATAGTTAAGCTACTGGCCCAGGGCTGTTGCCACCGACTTCACAGAGGTCATGGCGCTGGGGTCGGCCTCATCTGTTGCTGCAAGTCATCAATAGGGTCCAGCTGCCACAAGAGCAGGCCAGCCAGCCCTGGAATCAACCACACAGTCACGAAAAAGAGTAAGGCGTAGGCAAGTGCTGCTTCTGTGCTGAGGCCCTGGGTGGCAAATAACCCCGCTAGCAAGGCTTCGCGGCTACCAAACCCGCCTATCGAGAGGGGTAAAAGCGCCGCCACTCCGATGGCTGCCACACAAATTGCGATAAAGTGGTAGCTGGTTCCAAGGTCAAGCGCTAGCCCCACACAATAACACATCAGAAAGTAGAGGCCATAAGCAAGCAATGTGTAGATCGCGGGTAACAGCAAGTTCCCAGGGGTGAAACGCGCCAGGGCATCTGTGAACTGCCGTTGATCCTGAGCCAACAGGCGCTCCACCAGGCGGCTACCCCAGCTCAGGAACGGGGACCAGGCCCACAGAACACCAAGGGTGATGACCGCCAGGCCAGGCAGACTTAGCCACAAGCTAGCGGAGTTAATGAGCCACAACAGCCCAATTGCGGCAACTGCTACTACCATCCCAAGGTCCGCCAGCCGGTCCATTAGAATGCTGGCCAGCCCCAGCGCGAAGGGGCTGCGCACGTCGCGGCGCAGGTATAGCACACGAGCAAAGTCACCAAGCCGCCCAGGTGTCACATAGCCCCAAAAAATCCCGATCAGATAGGCACGGTAAGCGGCAAAGGGTGGATAGCCCACCTGTTGCGTGCGCAAAAGATGCCGCCAGCGCTGGACCTTGAAGAAGACCATGGCATGAAAAACAGGGATGGTCAGCGCCACCCAGAGCAGGTCCGCAGCACGAAGTGTGGCCAGCAGGTCTGCCCAGTCCTGAGTGGCCAGCACTACCAGCAGCAAACCCAGGCCCAGGCTGCGCAGGCTCCAGCGCAACCCGCGATGCGTCCGTGGCAAGCGGTCCCCCATCATGGATAACCATTCATTGGCGGCGACAGATGAGGATACGACGCAATGCCAGCCAACGAGCCAGCGTTGGCAAGCGCCCTTCTAGCCATCGCCCTAAGCTTGTCAGCCACTCAGGGCCGTCTGGGATCAACACCGTGCCAATGTTGCGTTCGATGGTAAAACCGGCGGCTTGAACAGCACGGCACAGGCGCCGATGCCGCAAGAAGCGGTGCGGTCCTTCGGAGTGGTGCAAGCCAAGGATGGCCGCAAGCCAGTGCACTGGCTCCCACAGGATGTTTGGCGTGGTCAGGATCATTTCGCCGCCCGGTTGAATGACGCGCCCCAGTTCCCGCAGAAAGGCTTCCGGGTCCGGAACGTGTTCGGCAGTCTCAAAGCAGAGAATCGCTTCTACGCTGGCATCTGCGAGGGGCAGGGGATACATCTCAAAATAGAGGGTTTCGTGCGGCACGCCAAGTTCGCTCAGGTAGCGACCAGCAATATCCAGCATGCGGCGGGAGACATCCGCACAGATGGCGTGGCGCACTTTGCCGTGCTGATAAAAATAGCCGGTGCCGTTGCCAGTGCGGCAACACACATCCAGGATGAGACTCTGGTCTGAGATCGTAGTGAGGGCCAAACCATCAATGAAGCGCCGGAAGTAGGAGTAGGTTTCTGCATTGATGTCGTCGTAGTCCTCTGTGGCGTCCCAGTGCGCGCCCACATCCGCCAGGGTCCAGGTAGGTTGCATCATGTATTGATATTCGAGCCGTGCCCGCGCCAGCATACCCTGAAGACGAATGCCCTTAGCGAGGGGCTGGTTGGCAGTGGCTTCTGAAAGGGTTGGCGAATGTTGCGAGAGGGGGTCTTCGTGGGGGACGCCATCCAGAGTATAGCTAAAACGCAGGCCCGCCATCCCTTCCCGCTTGGCGCGGTAGGTCATCCGTTTCCAGCGATCACGCGCCCACATAAATACGCGCCCAGTCCAGCGCACAGGGAGCGCCTCTACGATCCGATGAACCAGACGCCAGGCCCCAATCACGAAGATCAGGTCAATGACCCACTCAAAAGCCCGCCGCCGCCAGGGGATGGCTAGTGGAGCATAGTCGTAGCGCGGCGATTGAAGACCTAGCCAACGCCGCCGGGCCATGCGCATAAACGCGCCACGCTTCTTGAAGTCGAGCATGTGCGAGTGCATGGTCATGGCGTCGTGTTCTGTAACCGGGGTGAGGTCTAGCTTGCCAGCGGCTTGCATTTCATCCAGCAACGCCTGGCCGTGCGCGGTGCGCCCCAGCACCAGGGACCAGCCCTTGCCACGTTCTTCATAAATCGGCGCCCAGGCATCACCCCCAGCGATATCAGCAAACTCGTTGGTCAGGTCGGTGCAGGTCAGGCAACGTTGCATAATATGAAAGGGGATCAGGTAATTGGCATAGAACTTTTCCAACTCAAAGACGCGCCCATCGACCATTTCAGCACGCATTTTGCCGGGCCATTCGCCTGTGCGGTATTCCAGCTTAACCACCTTGTCCACCTCGTGAACCCCGTGTGCCCTCAAAAAAACTTCGCACAGACTCAAAGTGCAGGGTCAAGCCACAATAGGATCCAATCACATAGGCGATCTTCTGGGCGGCGGGATGCCCCGCAGCTTGTAACTTCCTCAGGCTGTGGACCTGGCACGGCAATCCTACATAGGCAAAGCGCCCCTCCACCTCGGCTAACTGTTGCAGAATGGCGTTCACGGGAACGATACTGTATTTGCTCTGAGCGGCGGCTTTCACCTCCCCCGGGGTGCGGGCGATGACTGGTTGCGGTAAGTAGGGCTGGCCAGGCTTGGCACGGGTTACAATCGCGCCATCGACCTGATGGGTCTCCAGAAGATGGATCAGGATGGCGCTCAGGATGCCCCCGCTGGCAGCCTGTGCACGGACTTCTGGGTCGGTAGCGAAGCCCACGCTCAGGCTCCGAAAATTGCCCAGGTATCGGTTGTGAGGTTGCCGGTCGTGCAAAAACATGTTCAGGCCAGGGAAGGGTACGTAGTCCCCAGAGCAAGCCGCGTAGCAGCGCCCGTCACAACTCTCACAGGTCCCATTCAGGCGGGGCAGTGCCTCGCCCATCAGGTCATCCAGCACAATGGCTTGCTCGGTACAAACGCCGACGCAGCCGCCGCAACGGGTACACAGTCCGGCGTCAATAACCTGGGTTTTGAGCTGTTGCCAGCCAGGTGGGTTCATAAGAGTTGCTCGTCAACGTTATCGATTCGATTGCGCTTGTCAATCAGGTCTGCCACTGCACCGGTTAAAAAGACCTGTACACCGGTTACAAACAGAATCAAGGTGGTCACGTCCAGTAATTGCCCGGCCAGAAAGCTTCCAATGCCAACAATGGCGCTCAGCAGCACAAAGAATACCCCGATTGGCGTTAGCACGCGCATGGGGTTGAAGTAGAAGACAGTCCGGATCACGGTGTTCAAAAAGCGTATGGTATCTTGAATGGGGCGGATTTTAGAGTGGCCCACCCGCACAAAATAATCAATTGGGACATATAGAACTTGATAGTTGTTCGTGTGCATGGCCAGCGTAATGGTCATCGTAAAGGAAAAGCCATTCGGCAGAATGTTAAAAAAGCGCACTATAATGGCCTTACGGAAGGCTCGCAAACCGGAGTTAATATCATCAATGCGCGTTTCTGCCAGGTAGTTGGCCAGCTTACTCAGCACCCATTTGGGTGGGCGCCGGATGAGCGGGATTTTTGCGTTGGCTGTGGTTCGAGCACCCACCACCATATCGCGATCTTGCATCAAGTCGACCAGTTCCGGGATGCGCTCATTAGGGTAGGTGCCATCCGCATCTGTAATCACAATGATGTCGCTATGGGCGGCGCGGATGCCGGTCTTGAGGGCAGCTCCATATCCCCGGTTATATTGATGATCAATAACGGTGATCGTATCGAAGCCTGCCAGAACTTGCCCTGTCCCATCTGTGGAGCCATCGTTTACTACAATGATTTCGTAGACCAGGTGTTGTGTAGCCACCAATGTCGTCAGGCTGTGGAGCACTGCACCAATTCCAGCTTCCTCATTATAGGCAGGGATCACAATCGTGACGTCAGGCAGTATCTGTGACATGGCAGCTCCATCACGTTCGACTCTAGCATAACCGGACATTTTATAGTGGCAATCCCCTAATTTTGCAGAATCTGTTGGTCTCCAAACCAGTGAACTACTCATTTACCATTACCACTTCGATGGTATAAGATACCATCCCTTTGCGATACCAAGCACCTGTTGACGAGGTTTCCCGAATGCTCTTGTTGCTGCTCGGAGTTCTGATCCTCACCGCCTTATTGCTTCACGCTGTTTTGCCGCTGCCCAAATTACACTCCTCCATTTTGGCAGTTGCCTGCCTGATGTATGCACAGTTAGTGCTGCTGGCAGAAGTGCTGTCGGAGCTGCATGAATTCCACGCAACCGGTTTTATTATGGGGCAGAGCCTATGCCTTTTGGGGGCCACAGCAGTGTGGCTCTACCGAGGTCGCCCTCCCTTGCTTCACACTCAGTCAATCCGGGTTGTGGCGGTGTTGCGGGGCATTGGCCAACACCCCGCGCTTGCCGGATTTGCTCTGCTGAGTGGCGTGATCGTGCTTAACACGATGCTGGTCAGCGTGCAATACCCCGATCATACTTTTGACTCCCTCAATTATCACTTCCCACGGGCGCTGATGTGGCTTCAAGAAGAAACCGCGCGTCACTATTTCACAGAAGAGTTTCGGCAGCTTGAATTTCCGCCCAATGTCTCTTTTGTTTATGCGTGGACGCTGGCCTTTGCTGATGTGAACTGGTTAAGTGCGTCCCAGGCGTTAGCCGGGCTTGTTGTGGCGGCTGGTGTTTTTGCGCTATCCCGCGAAGCAGAGCACTCTATTGCGGCTTCGTTATTTTCTGCCCTTGTTGTTCTGCTCATGCCGCAGATATTAGCGCAAATGTCGGATGGAAACATTGATCTGACGGCCAGTGCAACCGGCATCAGCTTTGTTTACTTTGCGCTGCTTGCCCTGCGTTGCTCTCGAACCCCTGCGACGCCAGTGGCGGGAACCCAGTGTCATTTATGCAGGGATTGCCTTCGGGCTTTTTGTGGGCACCAAATTCACTGCATTTTTTCTGTTGCCTGGCGCAGCACTCGCCCTGGGCCTGTATGCATTCTGGCGCTTAGGACGGACTGCCTGGCGTCCGGTTGCCGCACTGGCCGTGAGCTGTACCATCGGCTTTATTTTGTTTGGCAGCTATAACTACATCCTGAATCTGCTCAACTATGGTCACCCGCTTCAAAGTGAAGCTTCTGTTGCCTACGAAAACCATGAGCACCTAGCACCAGAAGCGCGCGCCAGTTATGCAAACAGGTTTGCCACGCTGGTGAGGTACGCTCACCAGATGGTCGATTGGAACCCGTACCTCTGGCTGGAACCGCACCTTGGCACGGATCTCTTTACTGAACTAGAGGCGCAGCAGGTGGGCACTTATGATTGGATGAGCGAGACCTTTGACCTGAATTTACGAGTCGGTTCTTGGGCAACGCACCCCCTGCGCGGTGGTTCATTGGGGTACGGGCTTATTGGATTTCTCCTGGTGCTGCTTTCGCCCGCTGCACTGATTGGTTTTGCTGCACAATCTGCGAGATCGCCTTCTGAGCAGCGCGTGCTGAGCTTAACCTATCTCGCTGTGGGCCTCAGTTGGTTTTTGCTCTTTGTTGTCCTGGTCAATTGGTCTCCCTGGCGGATGAGGCTTTTTGCTGTTTTTGTGCCTTATCTGGTCGCAGCGGTGCTGCCCTGGATTTATAGTCGGCGCTGGGTCGCGTTGCTGTGGGTGATGCCTGTTATCCTGTTTTCAGTTCTGAATTTCTTTTCCCTTCCACGCAGCAGCGAGTATCTGCTCTCGCGCATTGCGCCTCAGACCTTTACACCGCGCCTTGCCAGCACCTATGAGCAACTGGATGTTCAGGTGCTGGAGCTTTACTTTCTTGACTCGCCACAGCACATCACGCTGACTGGTCAATTGTATGAGATGTTCCCACTCATGCAAGCCTTTCCGGAGGCATCCTTCAGCTTTCAGCCTGGCAATCTATCAGCGGAACCGCTTCAAACTGCCCTTGAACAGGGGACCATAGACTTAGTCATTGCCGACGCTGACACCGACTGTAGTTGGGAGCAACCCGTTCCTGTGGTGCCCACCCACTTGTCTGTGCGATATTGTTTCTATGTGCAAGACCCCATACGGCTGATGAATGCGTATAATGTAGCTTTGGCATATACACGCCCAATTGATTTTACAGTTAGTGCAACATGGCACGAGCAATTAGAGGTCGAGTCGCTGAAAGTATTTGACCCCTCGCTCTTTGCAGCAACGAACCCAAACAGGGCTGCGCGTGTTATGTCTGTTTTCGGAGAACACTGGAACCCAACTCAAAATTTCAACGTCAGCCCTGCAGAAATGAAAGCAGGGCCCTGGGGGAGGCGATTGGCGAGAAACAGGGGATGCCGCATCATCTTCGGGCCGGGGGCTTCACCCATCTGTACCTGGATGAGCAAACATTCCATGCGTGGGCGTGGCAACTTGCTCCTCAGTTGTTCAACCCAGGTTACTATCGGCTGCTTGCTGCCTGGCAAGACGCCGACACGGCTGAGGTACGCCAACTATTCGAAATAGTAAACAATCCAACATCCGAGACCACACCAGCTCCTTTTGCTGAGTATGTTCAGCATATGCTTTCGCGAGTGACAGATAAGCCTGTTGTTTATTCGGACACCCAGACCATACTTTTGTGGGGGATGAGGCGGCGCTATTGCGTGAAATATGGTCGTTGCTTTACCAACCCTCTACCCTGGAGCTAGACAATGCGGACCGGTTATGGGAGCTGGTTACTGCCTCAGAGTACATCATCGACTCTACCCAACCAAATTCGGCTCAACACCCAATAAATCTAGAAGACTGGCGCATAACGATGTTGCCAGGCAACCTGCTGGAGACGAACATTGATCGGCTGGTTGTGGCTGAGTCCGCCTACCAGCAGCTAAATCCGCATCAGCAACTTTATGTGTTGGGGTTGCCTTATTATGAACCTATCATTGAAACGGCAAATATCCGCCTGTACCGCCCCATAGCAGATGGAAGTGCATCAACATTTGGCCTGCTGTCTGATGATTTTGTAATTGCGCGTGCTTCAATCCAGCCGCTGGAGTTTGAGCCTGATGCGGTAGTCCTGAACCCGACTGAACGCGCACTGACCTATGCCCCCTATGCGTTGTATGCCCTCGCAGCCACGGATTATGCTAAAGATGGCGCCTTAAGGCACCCGGAGGTGTTTTATACCCTCATGAATGTCGTTACGCGCCTGGTGCGGCCTTCCGAACTGGCGCTGGATGCAGACCAGACAGCAGCATTTCAACGCTGGGAGCAGACGCGCAATTCCGCCGATTTAGCGGCTGCTGGAATCAATTACCTGATCTTTGATGCGTTCTGGACCCATAGTCTCTCTGAAGGCGAGCGGTTGACCCTGCTCAATCCCCAACACTATGAACAGGTGCCTGGTTGGGAGTTTATCTTCTTTGATGAAGTGCATCACCTATACCGCGTGCTCCCGTCCGGCCTAGAAAGCAGCACCCAGAAGCAACAGTAGATGTTGTGGGTGTTTTGGGGGCGCATACAGACTAGCGAAGCCCAAACGTTGCCCGGCACATAGCTAGCGCTCGGTGTGGACTGTTCAAGCTGTTATGCACTGCTACCCATGCCAGCACTACAACCTGCACCGGAGCACTGCGTCAAATGCCATGTGGCTTGCCCAAGACCCCTACGTGCCCTCAGAAATGCCCGACTCGCCCGGCTTGGTCAGCACGCTTGAGAGACAGGTGGTGCGCTTTAAGAGGGAGGCTAAGCCCTTCCAGAGGCAGGACGCCCGCTACAGGGCTGCCCTGGACCACCGGGAGCAAGCCCAGCAAGGGATGTTTGACAGCGCAACAGCCGGCAAGACCCTTGCCCTGATTGTCCGTGCCCATGCCTTGCTGTCTGAGCTAGATCGAGAAGCGCATTCGGGCTTTTGGTTGCAAGGCAAGGGGGCGAATAGCGCTCCTAC
>JAAUUD010000023.1 GCA_012031655.1 Anaerolineae bacterium
ATCACCTGGATGATCGATGGCCCCAGCAACACAATCCAGATCGACGGGAAGATGAAAAAGGTCATCGGGATCATCATCTTCACCGGCGCCTGATGGGCCTTTTCCTGAGCACGCTGGCGGCGCTTGATGCGCATCTGGTCCGACTGAATACGTAAGATCTTCCCAATGCTCACACCCAGTTGGTCTGCCTGAATGATGGCCGCGGCAAAGGTCGTGAAGTCTGGCACATCCAGGCGTTGCGCCATGTCGCGCAGGGCATCGCGCCGCACCTTGCCAAGCTGGATCTCCTGAATGATGCGCCCAAAGGCCAGGCCCAGGTCATTATCCCACTTGTCATAGACGCGGCCCATCGCACCATCAAAGCTCAACCCGGCTTCCACACAAATTACCATAAGGTCCAGGGCATCGGGCAAGCTCTTGATGACGGAGTTCTGGCGCTTCTGAATGGTGCTGGTGAGTTGCAGCATCGGCAGTTGATAGCCCAGGAAAGCACCAGCGGCTGTCCCCATGATGACGCGCTGCACAGGCCAGTTGGCAACAAAGAACAGCAGGAAGAACCCACCCAGGCCCAGCGCCACCGTCAGCGCCACGCGCTGCCCAAAGAAGGTGGTGGGCTCCATCTTGCCCGTAAGCCCGGCCCGGTCGATCTTCATCCGAATTGTTTCGATCTGTTTTTCTGGCGTAAACTGGATCACAAAACGTGCCAGGCTGTTGTACAGGGGCACAATGATGCGCTCCTGCACATTCTGGGACATTTCCAGTTCTTCCAGGGTTACTGGCTCAGAGCGGTCTGCAAACTCCGCCAAGCGCTTGCTCAGCGGGTCTTCCTCGCTGTTTTGTGCGCGCCGCCCAACGATAATCAGGCCGCCGACCAGCACCGCGCCAATTAGCAGTAAGATAATGATCCCAAGCCCACCCATAGCGTACGCTCTCCTCTTACGCGATCAGATCTCAATATCAACGATCTTGCCAATGACGGCAATACCCGTGGCGATCATCGCCGCGCCACAACCCAGCATCGGCCAACCGCACATGCGGCTTTCGAACAACCCACCCACATAATCGGGGTTGATCACCATCAGGAGGAGCAACAGGATAACGGGCAAGCCGCCGATGATATAGCCTGTGACGCGGCCCTGGGCAGTCAGCACGCGAACTTCGCCTTTGAGCTTGATACGCTCGCGGATGGTGTGGCTGATCACTTCCAGAATCTCGGCCAGGTTACCCCGACTTCACGCTGGATGTTCACCGCCGTGATCACCAGGTCCAGGTCATCGCCGGGCATGCGCTCCAGCAGGTGGGCGAGCGCCTCGTCCATGGGGATGCCCAATTGCACTTCCTTCACCACCCGCCGGAACTCAGAAGCCGTTGGCTCGGCGGCTTCGCGCGCAATGGCTTCGATGGCCTGCAACACCGAATACCCGGAGCGCAAGCCATTAACCCACATTTGCAGGTTGTCCGGCAACTGGCTTTCAAAGTCTCGGTTGCGCTTGCCCGTGCGGTTGGCTACGTAAATGCGAGGGGCAAAGAAACCACCCACAGCAGCCAATAACGAGAAAATGATGTTTCCGCTGAACAGGACCAGGTAACCTGCCAGAAAGAACCCGATCACTGAGAGGAAGTGGAACATCAAGTATTCGCCCGGCGTCAGCTTGAGATCGGCCCGGGCCAGTTGAATCTTCCATTGCTTGGCAAACTCCCGCTCGGCAATGGACTTATCCAGGTATTCTTGCAATGCCTGGGTGGGGGAGAGCTGCGTATCGCTTTGCATGCTGCCGTCGCCGCTCACGTTGAGCAAATCCGACAGGCTGTCGCCATACTCGGTGGTATAGCGGCCCAAGCGCTCGTCAATTACCCCTCGCCGATCACGGCGAATGGTATAGATCCCAAACCCCAGCATCACCAGCGCCACCACTGACGCCACAGCGACAATGATAATTTCCATCGAGCTACACCTTTTTGTCCCTACACGGTAGCGCGTACACTACAAAGCTTGGCATGAGTATGGGTTCATGTCAAGCTTTTGACAGTTTAGTTACAGTTCGAAACAAGCCTGGCTGAGGCTGCCCGAATGCACCACCCAGGCAGCCTGGCCCGTTCCAGCGCGCTAAAAGCGCAAACCACCCACCCCAAAGACCTGCGGTGGCAGGTGGATGCCCGTGGCTTCGATGCGGTCGATGAACTTGGGCCGCAGACCGGTTGGACGGATCTTGCCGATGATGCGCCCGGCCTCGATCCCAGTTTGCTCAAATTCAAAGATGTCCGAGAGCGTCACCACGTCACCTTCCATCCCCTGGACTTCGGTGATGTTAATGATCTTGCGCGTGCCATCCCGCAGGCGTTGCTGCTGGACGACCAGGTCTACTGCCGAGGCGATTTGCTCGCGGATGGCCTTCAATGGGAGCTCCATGCCAGACATCATGCTCATCACTTCCAGACGCTTGATGCAGTCACGCGGGGTGTTGGCGTGGGCCGTGGTCAGCGAGCCATCGTGGCCGGTGTTCATGGCCTGGAGCATGTCCAGCGCCTCGCCGCCACGGCACTCGCCCACCACAATTCGGTCGGGACGCATACGCAAGGTGTTGATCACCAGGTCGCGGATGGATACCTCGCCACGTCCTTCGATGTTGGCGGGGCGGCTTTCCAGCGGCACCACATGCTCCTGCCGCAGCTGGAGTTCCGCGGCGTTTTCCACGGTGATGATGCGCTCATCATCTGGAATAAAGCTCGACAGCACATTGAGCAACGTCGTTTTGCCGGAGCCGGTACCCCCGGACACCACCGTATTCAGGCGTGCCACCACGCAGGCGCGCATAAACTCCGCAATTTCGGGCGTCATGGAGCCAAAGCGGATCAGGTCTTCCACCGTGAGCGGCTTTTTAGAGAACTTGCGGATGGTAATGGTGGGGCCGCACAGCGCAATCGGGCGGATGACGGCGTTCACACGCGAGCCATCGGGCAAACGTGCGTCTACGTAGGGGGAGCTTTCGTCAATACGGCGGCCCAGCGGCGCCACAATGCGATCCAGCACGCGCATCACGTGGTCATCGCTCTCGAAAGTGACGTTGGCACGGGTGAGGTTGCCGCGTTGCTCCACGTAAATGTTCTTGGGTCCGTTCACCATAATCTCGGTCACGGTATCGTCCGAGAGCAGCGGTTCCAAGGGCCCAAAGCCCAGAATTTCGGCAATGATGGAGTCAAACAAAGCGTAGCGCTCGTTCCGGCTAAGCACGATGTTTTCTTCGTTGAGGATGGTTGTGAAGAGTTCCTCAATCTGTGCGCGGAACTGGGGCGAAGAGGTATCCATGGTGGGGTCAATTTCTGAGAGCACCTTGGTCTGCACACGCACTTTCAAATCCTGGTGCGAGCTGGTCTGCGCGACCGCCTTGCGCTGCACCCGAACCTGAGACAGGCGATTAGGGTCTTCGCTGCCAGTATTTTGCCCGCCTGCGGGCTGCTGCCCACCGGGGTCCGGATTGCCGCCTTTTTCGATCCGACGTAACAACGACATAAACTTACACTCCTCTTACACTTACTCAACTGCTTTCTGGGGCGGGGTTTAGCGTTGGCGTTTAAAGATGTTGCCTAACAGAGACTCGTTACGCGCATCGCTAACGGTTGGCTCTTCCAGTTCCACGCCGCTAAAGGTGCGCTTGACCAGCTCAGCCAGCTCGATCAGCTCGCGGGCGGGAGATTGCCGGGTATCTTTAGCGATCACCGAAACACCCTGGTTCACCGCCGAGAGGAAGGTGCGGTCATCCAGGGGGATGCGTACATCGACCCGGCGGTTGAGGTTCTTTTCAATGGCTTCGATAGGGATGTAAGCCCGCCCGGCTTTTTCGGGGTTCACGCGGTTCATCACAAAGATGATCTTCTCGTCCTCATATTTGAGGGCACGGAAGAGGTCCAGCATAATGCGGATGTTTTTGATGGAAGGCAGGGTTGGCGTGGCCAGCAACACAATCAGGTCGGCCAGGTCCATCAAGCCCACGTTCATGTCATCCAGGCGGTTGGACATATCGATGATGATGTAGTCGTAGTAGCGGCGCAGGGTTTCGACCAGGCTCACCACATCGCGCCCCACCACTTTTTCGGCATCTTCTGGCGAGGGCGGCGCGAGCAGCACCTTCAACCCGCTGGGGTGCGTCGCCGTGACGTTTTCTACGTAATCCTCATCAATGTCGCTGAGGGAACTGGCCAGGTCCGCCAGGTTGTGCTTGGCTTGCAGGTTCAGGAAGACGCCCACATCACCAAATTGCAGGTCAGAGTCAATGAGCAACACCCGAATACCCTCGGTCATGATGGCCGTAGCCATGTTCGTAGCGAGGGTTGTGACCCCCGCGCCACCCTGCGGGCTGAAGACGCCCACCACATACCCCTTGCGCCCTGCACCGCCAGGCTTTGCCGCTGCGCCGCTACCGCCAACTTTGTTATTGGATTCTCGGGCACGGGCGCGGTCTTCCAGCGTCATATCGAACACGCGGCGGATGGTGGAATAGAGATCATCGCCTGAGATGGGCTTGGTCAAGAAGTCACGTGCGCCGGCCATCATGGCCCGGCGCAGGTAGTCTGCTTCACTTTGTACGGACATCATCACCACTGCGGCAGCGGGAGCCACGCTCTTCATGCGCTCGGTAGCCGTGATGCCATCCATATCTGGCATGTTGATGTCCATCAACACAATGTCGGGTTGCACTTCTTCCGCGAACTGCAAAGCCTCGCGTCCGGTCGAAGCGGCACCGACCACCTCGATATCGGGTTCAAAAGCCAGCAGCTTTTTCAGGTTCTCCCGCGTTTCGGGCACATCATCGACCAACAGAACCTTGATTAACTCTGCCATCTTGCCATTTCCTCGTTCGTGCTTGGGTTCAGCTGCTCATTGGGTTAATTCGGGAAACAACGCGCCACCCGTGTGCCAGGCGGCGCGTTACAACGGGGTCAAAGCATATAAACGGGTTACTGACCTGCCTCGGACACGGTTTGATCCAGCACCAGGTTGGTAAAGCTTTCCAGGGTCAGGCTACGCAGGCTGGTGATTGCAGGTTCCAGTGCAAAGGGCAAAATCGGCGGCTGCGGGATGGCGTAGGTCTCGATCAGGTATTGCAGGGTAACGGCTGTAGTCGCCGCACCCGTGCCCTGGTCCACTGCCGAGCGCAACAGGAAGGTCATCGGGATCTGAGCATCAATGGCCCAGACGATCACCAATGCATCTTGCGGGTCCACGCCAATCGTCACAACCACCGGCTGGTAGGGTGTTTCGGTGGGCAACGGTGTGGCGGTGGGGGGCTGCTGTTCGGCGGCGTCGGGGTTTGGTGTGGGCGTGTCAAAGGGCGTGGGGGTCGCTGTGCGCCCGCCCAACAAACGGCCATCCGGCGGGAAGTAACCCACATGGATAACCTGCGCATTTTCCACCGTGCGCTGCGTCACCAGACGGGGGCGCTGGCGTTCGGTGGGGCTCACCAGCACACCCAATGCGGAAAGCGGGCTGGGTTCCGGGCGCCCTTCCAGGCCAGCACCAAAGACCAGCTCGCCCTGCGGGCTACGGGTAATCACCGAAATCCGGTTGGGCTGGCGCGTCTGGAAGGTCTCATCCACTTCGATGAACAGGAACGACAGCACCAGGTCCACCGAGTCGCCCGGTTGCAGGGCGCGTGCCACCGAATTCAGGCCAAAGAGGTCAAGCGGCACGGAAATCCCGACCTGACCAGGCTGCAACAGCAAGGCTGCGTCCGAGCCGGTGTCTGCAATCGAGCCGGAGATGTTGTCTAGGTCCACCACCTGCGTCGAAAGCACCGGCGACCGCGCGGGATGTCGCTACGGACCACCAGCCCGCTCAGCAACTCGGGGTTATCATAACCATCCGGCGGCGCACTTTCCACTGGCCAGAACACCACCCCCACTGCCGGAGATGGCCCCTGGATAAATTCTTCGGTCAATCGAAAACCGCGCGGCAAGTCCTGAACGGCGACCACCACCGGCACCACTTCGATGGGCGGCAGCGTGGCTACCACCTCGGTGGGCACAGGCTCGGTTTCGCCTTCCTGACCCGTTTCCCCTTCGCCGGGTTCAGTGACCGTGCCATTGTCCGTGGTTTCCGGTTCATCACCGTTGCCGCCTCCGGCCAGCAACAACGCGCCGACCACCACGGCGACCACCACTAAAACGAGCACAACAAGAAGGATGACTCGACCACGCATACAGTTCTCCTTAGGTTCTGTACTTGCTCTCTAAGTGTAATCAGAAGCGCAGTAAAAGCAAACCGCGCCCCCCACAACCCATCCCTTATTCCATTTCATCATCCGAATACGGGATGTGAATCTCAATTTTGGTGGTGTCGGCTTCCTCCCCACTGTGGATTTCCAGGCGACCATTGATTAGCTCGACCCGCTGTTGAAGGTCCAGCAAGTTCTGGAAAGGCGAATCGCCCTGGTCACGGTCGAGGGCGATAGCCGGGTCAAAGCCCTGGCCATCGCTTTCTACGGATACAATCACGTTGTTCTCGCCCACGTGCAGCACCACTTTCACCTTTTTGGCCTGCATCAGATCGCGAGCGTTGGAGATGAGCAACTGCAACCCTCGGTAGGCGATCACTTCCACATAGCGCGGCAGGCGGCGGTCTGTGCCTGTGAGGAAGAAATCGGCCTTCAGGTCTTCTTTGCCGCTCAGGTTTTCTACATGGCGGCGTGAGGTAGCCACCAGCCCCAGGTCATCCAACATCATCGGGCGCAGGTCAAAAATAAACTCGCGCACCTTGTGGAACGAAATCGAGGCAGCCTGTTTGAGGCTTTCCAGCTCGGTGCTGGCCCGGTCGGGGTCGCGGTTAAAGAGGCGCTGTACGATCTCCGCCTGCAAAATAAAGTTGGAAAGCGACTGCGCCGGGCCATCATGCAAAGAGTTTGCCAGGCGGCGGCGCTCGGACTCCTGCGCTTCGACAATGCGGACGATCTGCTCCCCAGCCAGGGAAAGGGTAGGCGCCAGGGGGGCGCCCCCGCCCCCTGGCCCCAGGCTATCGATCTGAACCCCTTCGAGGTTTTCCAGCACCACCTCCAGGGTCTCATAAAATTCGGTCAGCAAGTGCTGTGTGGCCTGGAAGCGCTCCAGGTTGCCCCGAAAGTTGGCCAGGCGCTTCTGAACCTCAATCGAGTCTTCGTAGGCCACCTTGATGTCCTGGCGCGGAATGGTCTCAAAGTTATCCAGCACCCGCGTCAGTTGGGCGCTGATGGTCACATTGCGTTGCTGAAGCTGGTTGACTTCGTTGTTGTTCTGCACGAGGCTGGCTTCGTTTTCCTTCATGCGCGCCTTGAGCTTGGCGAGCGCTTCTTGCAACGCTTGGATCAGTTGTTCTTTGGGCGAAATTCCAACGGCCATGGCAACAGGCGACTCCCTACTCTAGTGAGATTTGCGTTAGGCGGGCTGGCCCCGCATAGCTCTATTGTACACGCGGGCGCACCCAGCCCATGCGGACAGCCAACACCGCAGCTTGCGTCCGATCCTGCACTTTCAGGCGCTTGAGGATGGCGCTCATATGATTTTTGACCGTTTGCTCGCTGATGTGCAAGCTGCGGGCAACCTCTTGATTGCTGAGGCCATGCACCACGCAGGTGAGCACCTCCAGTTGGCGCGGGCTAAGCGGCGCGTAGACTTCTTCCAGGTCATCCGCAAAGGCCCCGGCGCGTTCCTGAACCTGCATGGCCAACCAGGCATTGAGTTCGCGTTGGTTGTAAATGCGGTTCAGGATGACGAATTGCCCGGCGTGCACCTGCCGGATCGCGTCTGCCAGGCGGTCAATTTCAATTTCTTTGCCGCAGAAACCCGCCGCCCCCGCGCGCATCGCATGGATGATGTGGGTGGGCTCATCGTAATTGGTGAGCACGATCACCGGCGCGGCCCGCTGCTTCAGGTTCAACTGCGAAATCACATGGATCCCATTGAGTTCTTCCTCCCCAAATGAGATGTCCATCAACACCACATCCGGTTGAAGTGCCGGGATAGCCTGTAAGGCACGCTGGCCGCTGTCTACTTCAGCAATCACTTCCATATCCGGGTAACAATTCAACAAAAGGCGCATTCCCTGGCGCACCAGAGGATGATCATCCACCAGCACAACACGAATTTTGGCACTGGCACTTACTTCTGTTATGGCGACCATAAAAAACTCTCCACTCTCCCCCGCTTTACGCCTGCGAATGTCAAGATGTTCTTGACACACTTTAACAATATCTACACAGGGGAGCAGCGGCCATAGCTCTCCAGTACCATTGTATCACCCTTTGGCCTTCCCAAAGGTTATGAAACAGTTGTCCTGCATCACACAAAAAGGCTGACGGGTTGAAAGGCCTCCACATCAACCAGACCAATATCCGTCAGCTTCAGGCTAGGGATCACTTCCAGCGCCATAAAGCTCATCGCCATAAAGGGATCGTGCAGCGGCGAGCCTAGCGTCTGCGCTGCGCTCAACAGGGCGTCCATCGCCTGGCGGACCTGCTCAATGGGTTGGTTGCTCATCAACCCGGCGATGGGCAGGGGCAAACGCGCCAGCACCTGGTCGCCATCCACCGCCACCAACCCGCCATCCATGGCTGCCACCGCTTGCGCAGCGTGCAACATACTGGCGTCATCTGCGCCAATCACCACCAGGTTATGATGATCGTGCGCCACTGTGCCTGCAATAGCGCCGCGCTGCAACCCAATGCCCCGGATAAAGCCCTTGCCCACGTTGCCGCTGGCGCGGTGGCGCTCAATCACCGCCATTTTCAACAGATCGCGGGCCGGGTCCGCCACGGCCAAACCGCCTTCGACCCGCGCTGGCCAGATCGGTGCTCCGTCACCAGTTGCCCCGGGATGCTGCCAATCACGCGGATCTGCTCTCCCTGCGCCGGGATGCTGAAATCCAGCCCTTCCCAATGGATGTTCATTGAAGAACGCACCTCAGAGAGCGGCGGCGGCTGAAAGCGGGCCACCAGTTGCCCGGCCTGCGCCACCAGTTGCCCCCCGCGAAAAACCAACGCAGCGTGCGGCGCCTGCAAATCCTCGAAGGCGATCAAGTCCGCATGGTAGCCCGGCGACACCGCTCCGTAACCGTGCAGGCGGAAGTACTCTGCGGTATTGAGCGTAGCCATGCGGATCGCTTCCACTGGCGCGATACCCTGCGCGATGGCCCGACGCACCATGTGGTCAATCGAGCCTTCGTCCAGCAGATCAGCGGGTTGGCGGTCGTCTGTGCAAAAGCAGATGCGGCGGCTGTTCTGCGGCGTGACCACAGGCAGCAAGGCATCCAGGTTGTGGGCGTTGGTCGCCTCGCGGATAAAGAGCGTCATCCCCACGCGCAGTTTCTCCCGGGCTTCCTCAACCGTGGTGCATTCGTGGTCGCTGCCAATGCCCGCTGCGCGATAGGCGCTGAGTTGCTTGCCGCTCAGGCCCGGGCAATGGCCATCCAGCACGCCCTGCGCAAATGCCTCCACCTTGCGCAGCACCTCTGCATCCCCAAACACCAGCCCTGGGTAGTTCATCATCTCCGCCAGGCCCAAAACCCAGCGGCTTTGCAGCAAGCCCACCAGATCATCGGCACTCAGCGCCGCGCCGGATGTTTCCATATGGGTCGCAGGCACGCAACTGGAGGCCATGACGTACATGCTCAGCAGGCCGTTTTTGGCCGCGTTGAGCATCAAGCGAACGCCCTCCAGGCCAAGCACATTCGCGATCTCATGCGGGTCTGTGATGACGGTGGTCACCCCACGCACCAGCACCGCCCGGGCGAACTCCGGCGGCGTACACAGGCTGCTTTCGATGTGCACATGTGCATCAATGAACCCCGGCGCCAGAAAACGCCCTTCCAGGTCCAGGGTTTGGTGGGCTTCGTAGCCCGGACCCACCCCCACAATACGTGACCCGGCAATGGCCACTTCGCTGGGATAAACTTCGCCTGTGTACACGTTCACCAGTTGAAGATTGGTTAACAACAGGTCTGCGGGTTGGTCACCACGTGCAATGGCAATCCGTTCGTGGAGCTTCATCAAGAATTTTCCTCCAGGCCCAAATAACAAAAGAGGTTCACCGGGGTGAACCTCTCCAAAGGTCTCGCTTTATCAGGTTAGCGTGGACGCACCACAGAACGCATGCTATCCAGCACATCGATTGCCCACTGCGTCCCGAAGCCAATCAAGCGAATGAGGATGAACTCTTTGCCTGCTTCGGGTTGCGGCGGGGCTTCTTTGGCGTCGGCCACTTCGCGGTTCAGGATGTAAATCAGCGCGGTGACCCCCAGCGGCGCCACCATCACAAAGCCGATCACCACCACCGCAAAGCCAATATAGAGCACCGATTGGTCAATTTCTTCGAGAGGAGTCGCACCGATGTCCTCAAGGATGGTGTTCACACCCAGGAAGTTAAAGGCGCCTTCGCCACTGCCGTTCACCGAGGCCGAGTCGTTGGTAACCTGGGTAATAGTGGGCAGGACCATCGGCAACAGCAAGACAACCAGCAAGCTGGCCACCAGCACAGCCCCGACCAGCAAGGTACTGGGGGCCACCCCCAGCAACTGACGCGCCGGCGCGCTGGTATCAACTGGCGCATCGGGGTCGACCGGGATGTGACGCAAGCGCAGGGCGCGCCCGTTGCCGTTCTGACCATCGCTCAGCATCAGCGCTTTGCTCTCCATACGAGGCCCACTATCAAAGGGCGTGCCAACCATGCCGCCCACCCCCCCAGATAAAGCCCATCGCACCAAAAGAACAGGCTCAGCACGATGGCGTCTGGCTCGTTCAGAAAACCCAGGAACCAGAAGCGCAAGAGGTCAACCGGCACCTCAAAGCGCTGGAGAGCACTCAACCCGCCATACATGCCTTGCAGCAGGCGAACCAGCCCAATCAGGACAACGCCCACGCCAACCCCCAGGAGAAACCCCACCGGCGCACGCAGGACGCTACCTGGTGGAATGGGTAATCTAGCCATGTTTTTCTTCCCTCAACCTAATGACTTGCCGGGCCAGGCCACCCCCAGGTAACCCGCCCGGCCTCACATTGTACCGCAAAACCTAGTCGCCAGCGGCAGTATCCGCGGCTTCTTCTGCGCGGGCCGGTTGCCCACCTTCCAGCATGATCTGTGGGCGCTCTCCGCGCAGGTAGGCTGCCGCTTCGGGCGTGCCGTACCCGTAGGGGTCCACCGCTGGGATGGGCTGCTCCAGGAAGTTGTGCTTGGGGGGCGGCGAAGACACCGTCCACTCCAGCGTGAGTGCGTTCCAGGGGTTGTTGCCCGCCCGGCGCCCAAACAGCAGCGAGTACGCCACGTTCGCAATGAAAAACAGGGTGGAGAAACCCAGCAGGAAGGAGCCAAAGGTCGCCAGACGGTTCAGGTCCGTGAACTGGTCTGCATACCAGGCCACCCGGCGCGGCATCCCGCCTCCCGCCGTAGATGTGCATGGGGAAGAAGGTCAGCAAAAAGCCAACGTAGGTAAACAGAAAGTGGATGCGGCCCACGTTTTCATCCAGCATCCGGCCCGTGATCTTGGGGAACCAGTAGTACAGGCCGGAATAGATGCCGAACACGCTCCCGCCGAACAGCACAAAGTGCAGGTGCGCCACCACAAAGTAGGTGTCGTGCAGGTGAACGTCCAGTGGCACCGAGGCCAGCATCACGCCCGAGATCCCGCCGATCACAAACATGGAGAGGAAGCCCACCGCAAACAGCATGGCCGAAGTCAGGCGCAGCTTTCCGGCCCACATCGTCGCCAACCAGCTAAAAATCTTGATGCCGGTCGGCACCGCAATGATCATCGAGGTGATCATGAACGGGATGCGCAGTAGCGGGTCCAGGCTGGAGAACATGTGGTGCGCCCACACCATAAAGCCCAGGATGCAGATGCCCATCGAGCTAAGCGCGATGGGCCGATAGCCGAAGATGGGCTTGCGGCTGAACACCGGCAACACTTCGGAGATGACGCCCATCACGGGCAGCACCATGATGTACACCGCCGGGTGCGAGTAGAACCAGAAGATGTTCTGCCAGATCAACACATCACCCACGCCATCAATCTGGCCGGGGAAGAAGGCCGTCCCGGTCAGGCGCTCAAAGAGCAGCAGGGTCAGGCCACCCGCCAGGAAAGGCGTCGCCAGGATTTGCAGGATGGCCGTGGCCAGCACAGCCCAGCACAGCAGCGGCATCTGCCACATGCTCATGCCCGGGGCGCGCATGTTCAGGATGGTCACCACAAAGTTAATGGCGCCAGGATGGACGAAAACCCAAGCAAATGCACCGCTATCGCCCATAGATTTTGCCCATCGCCCGTGATGACGCTCAGCGGGGGGTAGGCTGTCCAGCCTGCCTCCGCCGGACCCATGAAGTACCCGGCCAGCATGATCAACCCCGCCGGCGGATGAGCCAGAAGGCAAAGGCGTTCAGCCACGGGAAGGCCATGTCCTGCGCGCCGATCATCAGCGGCACCAGGTAGTTGGCAATCGCGCCCATAAAGGGGATGACGAACAGGAAGATCATCAGCGAGCCATGCAGGGTGAACAGCGCGTTATAACGCTGGTTCGAGACCAGATCGCCCGTGGCCGGGTTCCACAGCTCTGCGCGGATGCCCAGCGCAGCCAACCCACCCAGCAGGAAGAAGAAAAAGGCGGTCATGCCATATTGCACGCCGATCACCTTATGATCAGTGCTCCAGGTGAAGTACTCCCAGAGCGTGGTACGCTCCTGCGCCGGCAGCCGGGCGGCTTCGACAGCGCCTGTTACGGTATTGGTTGCCATATGTGCGTCCTCTTAACTCCTCAATATACGCTGTCTGCGCGTGCTATTCCGTGATCCCGACCAGGTACTGCACCAAAATTTCGAGTTCATCTGGCGGAATGCGGCTGCCGTAGTTCTGTGGCATGAGGCCCGCCTGATACCCTTCTGCGATGTAAGCATTGGGCGCCAGAATGGAGCTGCGGATGTAATCGGCAGCGTCTTCATAGTCGGCGCGCGTCGCAGCGCGGGCGCCGATGCCGTTCAGGCTGGGCCCCTGGCCCATGTTCAGGGAGCCTGCATCGTTTAGCTGGTGGCAGGTGTTGCAGCCGTAAGTCATAAAGATGTTGCGCCCGGCTTCTGCGATGGCGGCGCCGCCACAGGTCAGCGCGACCTGCTGCGTGAGCTGCTGCTGAACCGATTGCAGGCGCAGGCGGGCCAGGTAGGCTTCGTATTCTTCCGGCTCCACCACGAAGATTTCGCCACGCATCAGGCCATGATTGGCGCCACACAGCTCGGCGCAGACGATGTCGTAGCCGTTGTCAATCATCACCGGCGGTTGGTCGCCCCCAACAGCAGTCACGTCACCGGCTTCAGCATCGGCGTTCAGGGCGTCAGCCTCCCCTGCGGCAGCGACTTCGGCGGTTTCTGCTGGGGCGTTCTGCTCCTCAAAAACCTGGCAGCTCGCTTCAGTCGATTCCCCAGCGGCTTCGGCGGCTTCCAGTTCCCCAATGACCCTTTCCAGCTCGGCGATATCCTCTTCCAGCGCTTCCACATCCGCGATGAGCGATTCGGGCGATTCGTTGTTCGGCAAGCCGGTGGCTTCGGTGGGGGTAAAGCGTAGTTCGGTGGTGCGGCCCGGCATCACGTCTTGCTTGACGCGAAATTCCGGCACCCAGAAGGCGTGGATCACATCCGGGCTATCCATCCGCAGGCGGATGACCTCGTTGCGCGGCACGACCAGCACATGGTTTTCGCTGAGGGCAAATTCTTCATCCGGGTAGGTGAAGGACCAGAAGAATTGCTGGCCCTGCACCGCAATTTCGAGTTCGTCCTCGCGGGCTTCGGTGGTATCCAGCAACACCTGAAAGCTGTAGATGGTGATCACAAAGACGATGATGGACGGGATGAGCGTCCAGACGATTTCGATGGTGGTGTTGCCATGCACCGGCGGGCCGTCGGTGTCGTCATCGCGGCGGCGGAGCAGCCCATAGCGCACCACAAAATACCAGAGCGTGGTTTGCACCAGCAAAAAGATAAAGGTGCCAATGCCCAACATAAAGCGGAAGAGGTTATCCACCGCTTCTGCTTCCGCCGAGGCGGTCTCTGGGAAAAACCAGTTCGGCCCATTGAGACCCACAAAGATGCTGATCAGGAACCAGACGATGACCGCCGCGCCGATCAACAGCGCGTTCATCTGGTTATCGGGTTTGGGTTGGGTGGTGTTCATGCAATATTCCCTGAATGTTCGCCTGTGAAACGCTGTGGAGCGCGCTGCCCAGCGGGGGAGCGGGCAGCAAAACACATTTACTCTACAAAATCCCCCCGTTTCCGTCAAAGAATTGGGGCCAGTCCAATTTCGGGGTCCCTAGCCCCGATAGCGCAGCACGTATACCGCATTGGCGGAGTCGTCGCTGATGAACAAATCGCCATTCGGCGCCAGGGCCAGCCCAAAAGGCCGCCCAGACATATCCCCCGGCTCCGGGGTAATCCACCAGCCCTCCGCCAGCGGTTCGACCTCGTCAGTCAGGGGGGCACCGCTGGCCGGGTCAAAGTCCAGGCGTTGCACGCTCATGCCCACCTGCTCGCCCGCGTGCGTCACGCCGCCATGCAGCGTGATGATCAGATCGCCCTGGTACTCTGCCGGGGCCGCCGGGTTCTGGTAAAAAGTGATGCCGGCGATGTTGGCCTGCGCTTCTAGCAGGGCCATGGGCTGGACCAGCCCTTCGCAGGCCGTGGCCGCGTCTGCATCGGGGTCAATGATGCCGCCGGGGTGGCACTGCCACCAGCCGCCATCATCACCGGCTTGCAGGGCATAAAGGGCTTCGGGCACATCATCCGACAGGCCCGGGCGCCCTGGTTACTGGCCCAGACGGTGCCCGTGGCAGGCTCTGCGGCCAGGCCCAGCACGTAGTACAAACCGCGCGCAAAAATACGCTCGTTGCTGCCGTCCAGGTCATAAGCCAGCACGCTGGCCCGGCGCGGGTCATCTGGGGGGCAGGCAGCACAACTGGCCCCCATGGAGATGTAGAGGGTCTCGTCATGGATCAGCAGCGCGTGCGAGATCGGGTCGATCTCATTTTCGTTGCGCCCGGCAGGCAGGCTACGCACGATTGTTTCGCGTTCGACCTCGCGCAGGTCCTCACCCAGCCGAACGCGGGTGACCTGCGCCCCCTCCGCCACGTAAAGCCAATCCTCATCCAACGCCAGCCCCGTTGGGGCAGCCAGGTTTTCCGCCACCACAAACCAATCCCCGCTGGGGCTGCCATCGCCCTCGGGGTCTGGCAGGGCCACCACGCGGTTAGCGCCGCGCTCTGCGACGAGCAGGGTGCCACGGGTCGGTTCCACCACCATATAACGCGGCGCGGCCAGGTCCTTGGCAAACACTTCGATCTCAAAGCCCGCTGGCACGTCGATATCTGGCACGGCTTCGCCCACGGCCAGGTTATATTGGCGCGGCAGGGCACCCGCCGCCACCAGATACATCCCCAGCACAAACCCTGCCGCCATCACCGCCAGCATGATGCCCACTTGCAAGCGCATCCGTTTGCGATCTGGCATAGTAAACTGTACAGGAGTCGTTGATTCCATCAAACGTGATGCTCGTTAAAATCTTCACAAGACTTGTCGAATTATCGCACAATCAATGCCCATTCGACAATAGCCTGGTCTGGCAGGAGAACGCCATGAAGAAGTTACAAACCTGGTTCTGGGTGGGGGTCTTGCTGAGCTTTGGCCTGGGATGCCTGCCCAATAGCAACGCAGACGAGGTGGTGGTGCCCACCCGTGCCGACCCCGAAGGCGCCCGCACCGCCATTGTGCGCACACAGAACGCCCCGCCGCCCGGCTTCGAGTCCATCGCCTTTAACCCGATTGACTTTAACAAGGATGAATTACCAGGCTGGTATGCCGAAGTCACGGTCAACTTTGAGGGGCAATACACCGCCACCGGCAGCCCCACCACAGATGCCCTCAAGATGGAAGTGTGGGAGAACGGCCTGCGCCGCACCCGCCGCGTGATCCTCCAATTTGTGGGTGAGGCGCTTTCGGCGGGCATCACCCGCGTGGAGGCCGTGCGCGTTGGCGATGACTTCTACCTGCTGGATTCCACCGGGGTCTGCACCCAGAACAGCAGTGCCGCCCAGCAGATCGCCACATTGAGCGTGGGGAGCGTGGTCGGCGGGGTGACACTGGCCCTGCCGACGGGCACTCAGGCCGAGGTCAATGGCTACGACGCCTGGCAATATGGCTTTGGGGCCGAAAACCTGGCCATCAACATCTTTGCCCAACCGCCCAGCCAGGTGCAAATCGAAGGCGGGGAGGTGTGGGTGTGGCCAGAGTTTCGCGTGGTGCCGCGCTTTGGCGCGGCACTCCAGGTGCACAACGCGCTCATCCTCTTTGGTGAACAACCCGTCACAGGCCGTTTGCGCTATCAATTTAACCTCTACGAGGTCTACTATGGCCAGGACGATCAACCGAACATCAGCTTGCCGAACGGATGTTAGACAGGCACACACTTGCTGGCTATAATGAAGTGGATAATCTGATAACAATCGGCTGGGATGGCAATGAAAGTATCCGTTCTGCAAGAAAATCTCGCCAAAGCGCTGAGTATCGTGCATCGCGCTGTGCCCTCGCGCCCGACCCTGCCCGTGTTAAACAACGTGCTGGTCAGTACAGAAGATCAACGGCTGAAGCTGGCAGCGACCAACCTGGACCTGGGCATCACCTGCTGGATTGGCGCCAAGGTCAACGAAGATGGCGCCACCACCGTGCCGGCGCGCACCTTGCTGGACCTGGTCAACAACCTTTCGCCGGAGCGGGTTGACCTGGAACTCAACCCGCGCAACCAGATGCTCAATTTACGCTGTGGGGGCACCACGGCCAACATCAAGTGTGTGGATGCCTCTGAATATCCGCTCATCCCCGAAGCTGACACCGAACGCGGTGTAACCATCCCAGCGGAAGTGTTTCGGGAGATGGTGAGCCATGTGGACTTTGCCGCCGCCAAAGAAGATAACCGCCCGGTCCTGACCGGCATCTTCACCCGCTTCGAAGACAACCTGCTGACTATGGCCGCCGCAGATGGCTATCGGCTGGCGCTGCGCACCGCTTTTCTGGAGGTGCCGGTGGCCACCCCCACCGAGATTATCATCCCGGCGCGTGCCCTCACAGAAGTAGCGCGCATCATCAGCGAAGAAGATAAACACATCCTGGTTTCCTTACCAGAGGGCCGCAACCAGGTCATGTTCCACCTGACCAACGTGGATGTGGTCGCCAGCCTCATCGAAGGCAATTTTCCAGATTACGAAGCGATTATCCCCCGCAGCCACACCACCACCACCCAGGTCTACACCAACGAGCTTCTGCGGGCCTGCAAACGTTCAGAAGTCTTTGCCAAAGACTCGGCCAATGCCGCCCGCATCATGATCAAACCCTCCGCTTCGGGGCCAGGGCGGGTGATGGTGGCTTCGCGCTCTCAGGAAAAAGGCGATAACGAAGGGCTGGTAGATGCCTCGGTTGATGGCGAGGAAATCGAGATTTCCTTTAACATTCGCTATCTGCTGGATGTGCTGGCCGTCATTAAAGAGGACCAGGTGGTCATCGAGACCAGCGGCCCGGCAGCACCCGGCGTGGTGCGCCCGGCAGAGCGAGACGACTTCGTCCACGTCATCATGCCAATGTCCGTGAACAGCTAGGGCCGGGCCGGGAGCGGAGCCGTTCTGGGCCGCCCCCTTTTCCCCTCCTGATAATTAAACGAAATTAACATGAAGTACGAATTGAGTTACCATGGCGCTTGCTCGCCACAGCACCCGCAAAATATGTTAAACTCGGGGAGATTGTTTGTTCCTGAACACCACTCGGGGAGAACCGTTGCATGGCGCGCGTGCTTTATATCGAAGATGACGACAAGAATCGCCTGCTGGTGGAGCGGGTGCTGCTTGCAGAGGGGTACGATGTGGTGAGCGCGGCAAGTGCACGCCTGGGTATTCAGATGGCGGAGATAGACCCGCCAGACATCATCCTGATGGATATTAACATGCCGGGGATGGATGGTTTTATGGCCACCGCAGCGTTACGGGCCATACCGCACCTGCGCCACATCCCTATCGTGGCGGTTACCGCCAATGTGATGAAGGGTGACATGGAAGGCATTCTGGCGGCGGGGTGCGATGGCTACATCCCCAAACCCATTGACGTAGATCGCTTTCCAGAGGAAGTCGACTACTTTTTGCAAAACCGTAATGCTTAGCGGCGTGGGTGGGTGTAGCACCCGCCACCAGCCCGGCCATGGCTGGTGCAAACACAACAGAGGACGTAAAAACGATGACCGAAAATAGGAAGCGAACCGCTATAGACCCGGCAGAAGCGCATGTGCTGGTCGTGGAAGATAACGTCCCCAATTTTGTGCTGATTGCGCGGATGTTGGCCTTTATGGGCGTTCAGCGTTGTGAATGGAAAACCTCTGGCTGGCAGGTGGTGCAATTTGCGGATACCCTGCCCCGGATTGACCTGATTTTGATGGACATCCGCCTGCCCTACGAAGATGGCTACCAGGCGCTGCAAAAAATCCGCGCCAATGAACGGCTCAAGCATACGCTGGTGGTGGCCGTGACCGCCGAAGCAAGCGAAGAGCAGATGCAAAAAGCGAGCCAGGCCGGTTTTGATGGCTTTTTGGGCAAACCGCTGGACCCTGACCGCTTCCCGGAGCAAATCAAGCGCCTGTTGGATGGCGATGCGGTCTGGGAGTGGAACTAAGCCGCCGCGCCACCCGCGATTGAACCTGATGGAGCCTGGCAATGCAAATCTCGTGGCAATCCCTGTTTCCCCTGAGAGCCTACACTGACCCCGTAGAGCGGCAACGCGCCAGTAACTTCTACTGGGTGCTGGGCCTGGGCCTGGGCACAATGGCCTTTACGGTGCTGGTCGCCCTGTGGGGGTCGGCCCGGTCTCTTCAATTTCAGCTGACCTCGGTGAGCTTTGCGCTGATGCTGGTGTTTTTGCTGCTGCCCCTGATGCTGGGCCTGTGGCTCACGCGGCGCGGGCGAACACCGGGATTGGGGGTATGGGTGTTTGCCATCGTTGGCCTGGCCTACTACCTGGCCAGTGTGATCAACCCAGGGGCAGAAGCGCTCAACCCGTTTCAGGATGGGGCCCTCTGGCTCATGTTGGTGGTGGTGGGGGTGACCCTGCGCCCGACAGAAACGGTGTGGTTTGGGGTGGCTGCGGCAGCGGCCATTGCCTTTACCCCCGTGCTGCACCCCGGCATTGAGGCGCCTTCGAACATGGAACTGTCTTTATGGGTGGTCTTTAGCCTATTGATGACCACCCTGTTTACCTTTATCGGCTGGCGCATCGCGCATAACCTCAATCAGCTTGGGGCGGTCCTGCTCACGCGCGAGACCCAGCGGCGGCTGGCGCTCATCCAGACCAGCACCCTGGTTTCGCAACGTATTTTTACCCGCCTGGACCTGGAAACCCTGCTGGCCGAAACGGTGGAACAGATCCGCGCCCGCTTTAGCGACATCTACCACGCGCAGGTCTTTCTCATCGAAGGCGAGCGCACCGCCCGCTTGCGCGCCAGCACCGGCGAGGTCGGTCAACAGCTTATTGCGCGGCAACACGCCCTGGAAGTGGGCAGCCAGAGCGTTATTGGCCGGGTGACCCAGAGCGGCCAGATGGTGTTGGTCAACGACACCAGCCAGGACCCGGTGCACCGTGTTAACGAACTGCTGCCCGAAACCCGCACCGAACTCGCCCTGCCCTTGCGCTCGCGGCATGGCATCATTGGCGCGCTGGATGTGCAAAGCACCCGCCTGAATGCGTTTAGCAGTGAAGACATGGAAGCGCTGCAACTGCTGGCGGATCAGATCGCTATTGCGGTGGATAACGCCCGGCTCTTTACCGAGGCGCAAGAAGAAGCCCGCCGCGCCCGTGCCCTGGCCCGGGCCAGCCAGATCACCAGCCGCATCGGCGTTGATTTTGCGCGCGGCCTGGACGAACTGCTGCGCACCATGGCGCTGCCTGGCAACTATACCCAGTGGTGGGTCGGCATTCTGGATGCCGATGGGCACACCCTGCGCCGCAGCACCTCGCATGTTGGCGCGACCACCCAACTGTTGCTGCCCGAAGTCATCGACCTGCGCCACGAGAACAACGCGCTGGCCGAAGCAGTCCGCAGCAAAGCTCAGGTTATTGTGAACCACTTTGAAAACCATCCGCTGCTGGGGCACATTCCGGCAGCCCAGCGCGAGATGTTCGGCAAACATCTGGCCCTGCCCATCCTGGACCCGCTGGATAATGAAGTGCGTGGCGCCCTCCTGGTCGGGCGCCTGACCACGGACATCAACCTGGACATGCGCGACATTGAGCTGGCCCGCACCCTGGCCAGCCAGATCAGCACCGCGCTGGAAAACCGCCGCCTCTTTTCTCAGGTAGCGCAGGATCAGCAAACCCTGCAATCGGTGCTGGGTGCGATGCCCGTGGGCGTGCTGGTGACGGACAACCAGGGGAAGCTGTTGGTGGCCAATGAACAGTGATGAGTGATGAGGAGAAAGTAATGAGGAAAACAAGAATGCTTTTCTCCTCATTACTCATCACTCATTACTCAGAGAGTGGTTGTAAAGGTACATTACGGATGCAAACGGTGAAGCATCAGATTCATCATGGCGACATAAATCCAGCTTTCGCTGACGGTGGGCGACGTTTCATAGTCCTTGCTCAAGCGCCGATACTTGCCCAACCAGGCAAAGGTGCGCTCAACAATCCAGCGTTTCGGCAGCACCACAAAGGTATGCAGCTCGCTGCGCCGTACAATCTGCGCACATACTCCCAGCCAGGTCTGACACCAGTGCAGCAAAGCCGGACTGTCGTAGCCACCATCCAGCAGCAATTTGAGCCAGCGACTAAACAAAGGCACCCGCCGCAACAGGTGACGCGCTCCATCGCTGTCGGCCCAATTGGCCGGATGCACCAGGACGCGCACCAACCACCCTTGGGTATCGACAATAAGGTGGCGCTTGCGTCCTTTCACTCGCTTGCCGCCATCATAGCCACGAGGCCCCCTTTTTCTGTCGTTTTGACGGATTGGCTGTCGATGATGGCGGCACTTGGTTCAGGGTCACGCCCGGCGGCTTGGCGGATGCGTCCCCCTAAGATGCCATTGATCCGTTCCCACGTCCCATCGCTTGACCACTTGGTTGAAGTAATCATACACGGTTTTGGCCGGTGGCAGATCATGCGGTAACATGTCCCATGCACAGCCGCTGCGCTGGCGGTAGAAGATACCGTTGAGACTTTCACGCAAATTGACGCTGCGTGGGCGGCCACCGGCTTTAGCCGGCGGGAGGAGTGGTTCCAAAATCGCCCACTCCTGATCGTTGAGGTCGCTAGGATACGGTTTTCTATTCATACCTCCCATTTTACCTCAACTTATGCCTTTTCAGATACGCTCTAAGAAAAGCCAACCCAAGACATGCTCACCGAAGCCCTCAGCGCGGGAACCTACCAGAGTCCCTTTGTATCCGCACCAGTATCGCCGCATTCAAGTTCTGACCGTCGAAGACTTGCTGAACGGCACAACCATCGACATGCCCAACACGCGCCAGAGTCCTTTCCGCAATGCCGAGCGTTATCAGGACAATGGCGAACAACCGCCGTTGTTGTA
>JAAUUD010000363.1 GCA_012031655.1 Anaerolineae bacterium
TGCGTTCCACGCCCAGCGTACGCAGGCGGGGCAGGTTGAGCGCCAGAAATTCCAGCACGTTGGCGCGGTCATCTTCCAGCAGGGCGATGGTCTGGCGCTGGCGAATCTGCTGGCGGTAATCCGGCAGATATTGCTCGGTAAAGGCGGTGGGGTCGTCCGCCAGAGCATCCAGGCCGGGGTAGGCCGCCATGAAGGCTTCGTAGCGGCGCATATCCTCCACCCCCACCGGCACGATGATCTCATCCAGGCGCACCGATTGGCGCGCCAGCTCGTTGGGGTCCAGTTCCTGGTCCTGGGCATATTGGCGGATGGTCTCGAAGTCGCCTGCGTCGGCCACGTCATCCACCGCCAGGCCGGTTGCCCCTTCGATGAGCGCGGCATAGGCCCGCTGGGAGAGCTGCAACCCGGCGCGCGCATCCAGGTCTTCGATGACGATCATCACGGGGATGCCTGCCAGAAAAGCGGTGATCACCGCCAGGATGGGCACCGCACGCGGCGAAACCCGCTGCCAGCGGCGCGCAATGGCCCCCAGAAAACCGCCTGGGCCGCCGCTGCGGGGCGCCGGTTGTTCGGCGGCGGGCATGGTTGTGTCTGCGTTCAAGCCGTGTGTTCTCCCTCAGTGCTAAGGCCAAAGGCCGGGGCGCGCCCGGCGGCTACTCTCGGCTGCCCGCCATGCGCAACCCGATGACCTCGCGGTTGGCGGTTTCGGCGGAGAATTCGTCAATCACCTGGCCGCTGAACATCACCACGAGGCGGTCCGAAAGCGCCAGGATTTCATCCAGTTCCGAAGACACCAGCAGCACCGCCGCCCCGGCATCGCGCAGGCGCACCAACTGCTGATGGATAAACTCAATCGAGCCCACATCCAGGCCACGGGTGGGCTGGGCAGCGATGATCAGGCGGCAATCGCGGCTGAACTCGCGCGCGACGATCACTTTTTGCTGGTTGCCACCGGAGAGGGTTTGCACCGGGGCAAAGATGCTGGGGGTCCGCACGTCGTAGGCTTCGACCAGGTCCGCAGCGTGGCGTTCAATGGCGGGTTCGTTGATCACAAAGGTCTGCGCGAAGGGTTCTTTATAGTAGGTGTTCAGGACTTCGTTGCTGGTGATGGGGAAGGTGCCCACCACGCCCATCTTCTGGCGATCTTCCGGGATGTGGGCCACCCCGGCTTCGGTGATCTGACGCGGCGAGGCGCTGCTGATTTCGCGCCCATTGAGGTGGATGCTGCCGTTTTCCACCGGGCGCAGGCCCGTCAGTGCCTCCACCAGTTCGCTCTGGCCGTTGCCCTGCACCCCGGCAATCCCCAGAATCTGGCCGCTGAACACCGTCAGGGAAAGCCCACGCACGGCGGGCAATTTGCGGTCGTTGAGCACGTGCAGGTCGCGGACTTCCAGCACGCTGACGCCCGGTTGTGCGCTTTCTTTGTCCACCGTCAGCGTCACGGAACGGCCCACCATGATGCTCGCCAGGATTTGCTGGGTGGTGTTTTTGGGGTCTGCCGTGCCGCCGACCTTGCCGCGCCGCAGCACCACCACGTCGTCGCAGATTTCCAGCACTTCTTTGAGCTTGTGACTGATGAAGATGATGCTAACGCCCTGTGCAGTCAGCGAGCGCATGATCTCGAACAGCCCGCGCGCCTCCTGCGGGGTGAGCACGGCAGTGGGTTCATCCAGGATGAGGATGTCGGCGCGGCGGTACAGCGCTTTGATGATCTCCACGCGCTGCTGCACCCCCACGGAGAGGTCGCGCACCAGCGCGTTCGGGTCCACGGCCAGCCCATACTGGCGCGAAATCTCCAGGATGCGCTTGCGTGCCGCCCGCCGATTCAGGAACGGCCCCACCGTGCTTTCGTTGCCCAGCATCACGTTTTCGGTGACGGTTAGCGTATCCACCAGTTGAAAATGCTGGTGCACCATTCCGATGCCCTGGTTAATGGCATCTTTGGGGCCGTGGATTTTCACGGGGTGGCCATTCACCAGAATTTCGCCCTCATCGGGCTGATACATGCCATAGATGAGGTTCATCAGGGTGCTTTTGCCGGCGCCGTTTTCGCCCAGCAGGCCCAGCACCTGACCTTTGTAGAGCTTCAGGTTAATGTGGTCGTTGGCCAGCACGCCGGGAAAGCGCTTGGTAATGTTGCGCACTTCCAGCACGGGGGCCTGACCCTCCGGGACCGTTTGAGATGCTTGTTGCTGCTCCACCAATCACTCTCGCGCCAGCTTAAATTTCGTTTACTTTGCCGCATGTGCCGGGCGGAATCATACCGCATTCTGCTTGCTTTGCCACCCGCCGCCCTAATTTTAACAAGTCTTTACTGGTCCTGATCGTCAGCCTGGCCTATGATGCAGGGTGGTCGTGCACCACTGTGTATAGAACAAGGAGCCACAAACCTGATGAAGTTGTTCAAAAATCGCTTTTTTCTGATGATCACGCTGCTGTTGCTGCCGCTGCTGCTGCTGGCCTGCGGTGGCGAGGATGAAGACGACGACAACGGCGATGATAACGGTGACAACAATGTGGAAGAAACCGGCGCGGACCTCTCCCAGAGCTTTACCGCCACCGCGCAGGGCGCCAGCGTGACCTTCCAGCACCCCGAAGGCTGGGCTGCTGCTCAGGAAGAAGCCACCGGCCAGATTTACATTGCCAACAGCGCCGAAACCCTGGACTCCATCCAGAACGACCCCGACTATGCCCCCGCCGGTGACCAGGTGGGCATGGTGCTGGTGCCCTTCCCCGCCGCCTCGATGGGCGCAGACGCCACCCCCGCCAGTGTGCTGGAAATGATGGGCGGCGAAACGGGCCTGGCCGAGGGCGGCGTCACGGAACTGACCGTGGACGGCAAGGCCATCTCTAAGATTGAAATTGCCGAAGAAGGCAACACGGGCGCCGGCTATGCGGTCAGCGCGGAGGATGGCTACATCCTGTTTATGGCGCTGGTTGCCGATGACTACGCCCAATACGAAGCCATAGCCACGGCCATCCTGGCCTCCGCCAGTGTGAGCGCTGAGGAAGCCGCCGAGCCGATGGAAGAAACCCCGGAAGCCACCCCCGGCAACTAACGGGTTGTGGCCGGCCCTCGTTCCGCTGGGCGGGGCGGGGGCCACCGCCTGCCCACGGCACGCAGAACCACCCTTGAGCGCAACGCCAGGCTGTGCTATCCTATGGCCACCTTGGGAGATAGTTTAATCGGCAGAACAGTGGACTTTGGATCCATCAGTCCAGGTTCGAGTCCTGGTCTCCCAGCACAGGCGGGCATTGCGACCCGCCTTTTGCGTTGCTCCCGTGGCGCCACCAGTTTTTTTTGGATGCCCTTCTGATGCCTTTCTGGCGGCTTCTAGCATTTTTCTTATGGCAGTTCGCTACAATCGAGGGTAGGCGGTGCCACGCCTTCTGCACTGTACGCCATGCCAAGAACCAGCAGAGAAAGACCAGCCATGGACTATCGCGACTATTACCAAATCCTAGGCGTTTCTAAAAACGCCGACGACAAAGAAATCAAAAAAGCCTACCGCAAGCTGGCGCGCGAGTTTCACCCGGACGTGAACAAAAGCCAGGGCGCAGAGGACAAGTTCAAGCAGATCAACGAAGCCTACACCGTGCTGAGCGACCCCGAAAAACGCCAGAAGTACGACCGCTTTGGCAACGATTGGGAGCGCCACCAGCAGACCGGCGCGCCGGGCGGGTTTGATTGGGGCCGCTGGGCCAACGCCGCCCCTGGCGGCGGCGCCCGCACCTACACCTACACCGGCAGTCCAGAGGACATGGCCGGGTTTTCAGACTTCTTTGAAACGCTGTTTGGCGGCGGCTTTGGGGCCGCCGGGCGCGCCGGGGCAGGCATGGGACCAGACCCCTACAGCATGCGCCGCAGCCCGGATAGCGAAGCCGAGGTGGAGGTGAGCCTGCACGAAGCCTACCACGGCACCACGCGCCTGCTCAGTCGGGGCACCGAGCAAAAACCGGTCCGCATTCCGCGCGGTGTTCGCACTGGCAGCCGGATTCGCCTGGCGGGCAG
>JAAUUD010000364.1 GCA_012031655.1 Anaerolineae bacterium
GCCCCCTATTTTGTGGCCCCTGGGCGAACGGCCTGCTCATCCTGGATAGCGACATTCCTATGGTTTCGCCCCCGGCAGAGTTGCTCCAACAGGCGGCTGACTATCAGCAACCGCTCTTTCAGCAGGGGCGCGGCGAGGCCGTTTATCACCTGCCGAACGGCGAGCGCTTTTCTTCTAATCTGTGCACCGGGATTCTGCTGTTCGAGAAACACCACCTGCACCTGCCGACGATCGAGCGCTACTTTGGCAAAGTGGACGAAACTTACCGCTGGACCGACCAGGAAATTTATATTCAGGCCCTCTCACAGCACCGCCCGGTGGCGCGCCTGCCAGCCGACACCTACCCCCTGAGCGGCCCGGTTGGCCCCGAAACCATCTGCAAACACTACACCAGCCCCAAGCGCGAACAACTCTGGTTAGAAGGCGTTCACCTGCTGAAAAACACGCTCCTGCCCAGTTGACAATTTGCCTGCAATTTCAGCGCAAGGGTTGTTCGATTTTCTGAAGATGGTGCGTTACAATGCGAGGCACACAAGGTTGTGGGGTGGTTTGACAGCTTTCCTAAGCTTGTGTTAATCTCTACTTGATTGCGCGATTTTGAACAAACGAGGCTATTCACCGTGCTTTCCGATTTTGCTCCTATCGCAGCCCTGCTGACCTTAGCCCTGGTGGTTGCGTTTATCATCTGTTTCTCTCTCGCCTGATGGGGCCGTTCCGCCCCACGCACCGGATGTTGGCCACCTACGAAAGCGGGATGCGGCCCATCGGAAGTGCCGTGCGGCGCATTCCGGTAAAGTTCTACCGCGTGGCCATTTTATTTGTTCTGTTTGATATTGAAATCATTTTTCTGATGCCCTTTGCGGTGGTCTTCCGCGACCTGGGCTTTTATGGCCTGGGGGTGATGGGCGTGTTCTTCTTCATATTGACGATCGGCTTCATTTACGAATGGCTGGTAGGAGGTCTGGAATGGGAGTGAGTGAAAAACTCGGCAATTTGGGCGTGGTGACCACCACACTGGAACAGGCCGTGAACTGGGGACGAACGCGCGCCATGTGGCCTATGTTGTTTGGCCTGGCTTGCTGCGCCATCGAGATGATGAGTTCCCAGATGGCCAACTATGATATGTCGCGCTTTGGGATGGAACTTATGCGCCCCAGCCCGCGCCAATCCGATCTGATGATCGTGGCTGGGCGCGTGACGCGCAAGATGGCCCCGGTGCTGCGCCAGCTCTACGACCAGATGCCCGAACCCAAATGGGTCATCAGCATGGGCGACTGCGCCTCGTGTGGGGGCATCTTCAACAACTACGCAATTGTCCAGGGGGTAGACGAGATTGTGCCGGTCGATATTTACGTGGCGGGCTGCCCGCCGCGCCCAGAACAACTGGCGCATGGCATCATGACCCTGCACGAACGCATTAAGGAAATGTCCTGGAACGAGTGGGCGGCCAAGCGATGATCAAAGATGCCCTGAGCACGCTGCAAGCGCAATTTGGCGAGGCAGTCGGCGGTCAGGCCCTCTTCCGGGAGCAAACCAGCCTGGTGGTCACGGATCTGCAACAACTGGTGCCGATCGTCACCGCTCTGCGCGATACCCCCGGGCTGGAGTACCTGATGCTGGTGAGCATTACGGCAGTGGACTGGTATAACCAACCCGAGGCCCCTGGCACCGCGCGCTTTCAGGTGTCCTATCAACTGCTGAGCCTGCGCTACAACCATCGGTTGCGTTTGCTGGTTTACTGGGATGAGGGCGATGCGCCTATCCCCAGCATCACCAGCGTTTACCCTTCCGCCAATTGGGAAGAGCGCGAAACCTGGGATATGTTCGGGGTGGAGTTTAGCGGCCACCCCGACCTGCGCCGCCTGCTGATGCCGCCGGATTGGGATGGTTACCCCCTGCGGCGCGACTATCCGCTGGGCTACGAGACAGTCCAGTTCTCGTTTAACGTGGATGAAATCAACAAGCATAAGCCGTTTGCGAAGGAATAAGGCCCATGGTGGATCAACAGCAACTCTATGCTGCGTGGACAGGCACAGTCGAGGACCTCAAGGGCATCGTTTCGGAGCGGGCGCTTTCTGGCGAGACGATGTTGCTGAACATGGGTCCCCAGCACCCCAGCACGCATGGGGTGTTGCGCCTGCTGCTGGAACTGGATGGCGAAGAAATCGTCACCTGCGTGCCGGATATTGGCTTCTTGCACACGGGTATCGAAAAGAACATGGAAGCCAAGACCTACGAGAAGTCCATCACCATGACCGACCGGATGGACTACCTTAACCCGATGGGAAACAACCTGGTCTATTGCCTGGCCATGGAAACGCTCTTTGAACTGGATGTGCCCTTGCGCGCCCAGTATGCCCGCGTTATCCTGACGGAGCTGACCCGCATCAACAGCCACCTGGTCTGGCTGGGCACGCATGTGCTGGACCTGGGCATGACCAGCCTGATCATGTATGCCTTTAAGGAGCGCGAACGCCTGCTGGACATTTTTGAGATGTGCTCTGGCCAGCGCATGATGAGCACCTACTTCCGCCCAGGTGGACTGTGGCGCGACCTGCCGCCGGAATTCGAAGATGCAGTGACGGCCTTCATTGACGACTTTCCGCAGACCATTGACGATTTCGAAGCGCTGCTGACGGACAATACGCTGTTCATTGAGCGGACCCAGGGCATCGGCTTTGTTTCCACGGAAGATACCATTGCGCTGGGCCTCACGGGTCCCCTGTTGCGTGCCGCCGGCATCAACTGGGACCTGCGCAAGGCCCAACCCTACTCCAGCTACGAACACTTTGACTTCAACGTGCCTGTGGGGCAACATGGCGATGTGTACGACCGCTATGTGGTCCGCATGGAAGAAATGCGCGAAAGCCTGAAGATCATCCGTCAGGGGCTTAAGAACCTGCCCAAGGGGCCGTTCCGCTCCAACAACCGTAAATACGTCCCACCGCCACGCTCGGAGCTAGGCCAGAGCATGGAAGCGGTGATTCACCATTTTAAACTGTGGACCGAAGGCTTCCGCCCGCCCAAGGGCGAGGTTTATGTGGCGGTGGAAAGCCCACGTGGCGAGCTGGGTTGCGTGCTGGTGAGCGATGGCACCCCCCGGCCCATGCGGGTGCACTTCCGCACCCCGTCGTTTGTGTCGATTGCCGCGCTTGGCCCCATGCTGACCGGCTATCAGGTAGCCGATGCGGTGGCCATCATCGGCAGCATTGACTGTGTATTGGGCGATTGTGACCGCTAGGGATCAACAACCGTGAACGCACTCGAAACCAAGTATGCCGACCGTATCGCCCAAATCCGCGCCAAGTACCCGGACAAGCGCTCCACCGTGATGCCGCTGCTCTATGTGGCACAAGAGGAATATGGCTGGCTGCCGGACGAAGCGCTGCGCGATGTGGCCGAACTCTGCGACCTGGACCCAACCGAGGTCAAGACGATTGCTGGGTTCTACACGATGTACTCCGAAAAGCCCAAAGGCAAGTATTGGCTGCAAGTGTGCACCGACCTGCCCTGCGCCCTGGTTGGCGCAGACGAGTTCTTTGCTGAACTCCTGGACCATTTGGGCATTGAGGATGGCGGCACCACCGAGGATGGGCTGTTCACCGCCGAGCATGTGATGTGCCTGGCCGCGTGCGACCGCGCTCCGATGTTGCAATGCAACTTCCATTTTGAGGAACACCTCACCATGGAACTCATGCGCGAGAAGATCGCCCAGTGGCGCGCCGAAGCTGCCCGTGAAGCCGAGGCTTAGCGCTAGCTTACCTTTGAATATCCTGGGGCTGATGGGGGTGATGTTTGCGCTGGTCTTCGCCCCCTGGTACCCCGGCTACGACAATCGGCCACCGGGTGTGGTGGTCTTTCATTATGAACGGACGCTCCGGCAGGATGCGCCGGATGATGGAACGGTAACGCGCCGGGCAAATGACCTGGCCTATCGCTTGCTGGATGGGCTGGTTTATCTGGCGGTGGCGCAGATTGG
>JAAUUD010000365.1 GCA_012031655.1 Anaerolineae bacterium
CGGTTGGGTCGTTGTGGATCGCGCATGATTGGTTCGTTGTTAGTCGCTCATTTGAGCGCATTGTAGCATATCCCGGCCTGCCTGTGGCCTACGCCTGGCCCCTACTTTTGCAACGAGCGGTCGTCGGGCAGGTAGGCTTCCAGGGCGCTAGGCTCATTGACGCGGAAAAACGCCGCCATCAGCACCGCAGCGCTGCTAAAAACCAACCCCACCACCAGCGCAGCAAACAGCGCGTGCCCCACGAAGAGCCCCTGCGCCAGCCCAAAGGCAAACAACACCGCCACCGAGGCCGCCGCGCACAAGCTGCCTGCCACCTGAGCGCGCATCAGGCCGCGCCGGATGGCGATGTAGGTGGCAACGATGATGATGCAGAACAGCACGAAGAAAATTAAGGCCAAGATGTTCATCAGGCGTTCCCTCCCCTGAGTCTCTGTGTTCACTATAGCACAGAAGCGCCAGGCCGGGTGTGGCGGGAAAAGCCCGCCCGGTTTGTGTTATGCTTAAGGCCAATCCTACAGCACAACAGAAGTGAGCGAAGGAGCATAGCACATGTTCAAAGATTTTCGGGCGTTTATGTTGCGCGGTAACGTGCTGGAACTGGCCGTGGGGATCATCATTGGCGCCGCCTTTACGGGCGTGGTGAACTCGCTGGTGAACGACATCATCATGCCGCCGATTGGGTGGTTGCTGGGTGGGGTGGACTTTACCAACCTCTACATTAACCTTTCGGACGCGGAGTATGCCTCGCTGGCCGAAGCACAGGCCGCCGGGGCGGCCACCATCAACTACGGCTTGTTCCTGAATGCGGTGATCAATTTCCTGATCGTTGGCCTGGCGGTGTTCCTGCTGGTGCGGTTCATCACGCGCCTGGTGGAACATTTCGAGCGTCAGGAAGAAGAAGCCGCCCCCGCTCCCGCCGTGCCAACGACCGAAGAAAAGCTGCTGGCCACCCTGGATAAGCTGGACGAAACGCTCAACCGCAAGCTATAGCGTCCGCAGGATGGCGCGCACCGGGCTGCCACACGCCCCGGCTAACCGGAGCGGCAGGGCGATCAGCTCGTAGAGGCCGGGCGGCACATCCCGTAGCCACAGGTTTTCCAGGTGGGCCAGGCCACGCGCCGCTAAACGGTGGTGGCAAGGCAAATCGCTGCTATGAAAGTCGTCTACCGAGGGCATATCCACGCCCAGCAGCACGGCGCCCTGCTCCGCCAGCCAATCGACCAGGGCCAGCGTGGGGTAGGGGAAGTTTTCTGCAAACTGCTCGTCGGGGAGAGCGCTCACCCAGGTACGCAGCAACACCCGCTGGACCGGCGCATGCAGTTGCCCGTCCAGGTCCGCCGGGGTGATGCCGCCTTGCTGCCGCTCGACCCAGACCACCTGCGCCTGACCGATAAACGGTCCCAGCGGCAAGCTATCCGGGTGGGCCCCAGCGTCGTTGAAGTGGTAGGGGGCATCGGCATGGGTGGCGGTGTGGGGGCTAAGGTGCAGCGTGGTCAGGTTCACGGCGTAGCCTTCGCGCTTGCGGAGTACATGCTCCAGCGCGTGGGGCTGGTCCCCTGGCCACACAGCGGTCTGTGGACTGATGCGGCGACTGATGTCAAAGAGCGTCATGGCGGTCAAAATCCTTTTGTGGTTGATCTCCCCAGGGCGGGGATCAGGTCACGAAGCTGGTTGGGTCGGCATAGGGGCGCCAGGCGCCGCTGGCCAGGATGTCTTGCATGGCGGCAATCACGGCGTGCACTTCCTCATCGGTGTTGTAGAAATGGGGCGAAATGCGAATCCCGGCCCCGGCGCGATAGTCAATCAGGATGTCGCGGGCCAGCAAGGCCCGGGCCACGGCCTGGCCATGCCCAGAGTCAATGGTCAGCGTGCCGCCGCGTTTTTCTGGCTGGCGCGGCGAATTGAGGGTGAACCCGCAGCCTCAGCCAACGCCCACAGCAGGGCCGTTTGGTGCATGGATTTGGCGCGAATCGCGGGAACCCCGGCGCGGGTGATGAGCTCAATGCCTGGTTGGATGGCGTAGAGGCTGGGGATGGCCGGGGTGCCATTCAGCAGGCGGAAGGCGTCTTCGCGCCATTCCAGCGCATCGACCTCAAAGGCGAAGGGCCGCTGATGCGCCATCCAACCCGTGAGCTTGGGCCGCAAGGTGCGCAGGTGGTCCGGGTGGGCGTACAAAAACACCCCGCCGGGGCCGCCGCACATCCACTTGAGCACGCCACTCAGGTAGAAATCCACGCCCAGCGCGCTCACATCCACCGGCAAAATCCCGGTGGCGTGATAGCCATCGGCATCACGGTGGCGCCACGCCGGGCTTTTCCACCACGGCGGCTACATCCACGATGTAGGCGCTACGGAACAGCACATGGCTCACGATGACCAGGGCGGTTTGCGGGTCAATTGCCTCGACCAGCGCCTGGTCATCCAGCTGGATGCCGTCGTAGCCCGGCGCCGTGTGCAGTTCGATTTCCGGCGGCAGCAGTTCGCGCAACTGGTAATACACCGAGGGGAAGACACCGCCCTCAATAACCACCTTGCGGCGTGGCCCGCTGAAGTCAAAGGCAGAGAGCAACACCCCCAGCGCCAGCGCGATATTCTGGTGCAGACTGATGGTCCCGGCTGGTGCGCCAATCAGCGGCGCGATGCGGTCGCCAACTGCCACGTTGAGGTCCCACCAGCCCTCGGCCCAGGCGCGCACGCCTCGGCTGGCCCAGGTATCAGCGTAGGCTTGCAGCGAGGCATAAACGTCCTGCGGCATGGCCCCAAGCGAGTTGCTGACCAGATAGTTGGTGTGGGCCAGGATGGGAAACGCTGGCCGCAGGGCCAGCAACGGATCAGCATTCATTGTAACCCCCGCGTAAGCGACCATTCCCGGCCAAACATCCAGGCAGCAAACCCCGTGCTCAGTCCGGCGTAGGTCAGGGCGGTGACGGAATGGACCAGCAACCCGGCGGGCGTGAGTGTATCGCTGAACAGGTCCCGAATGGCGACGATGGTCCCGAAGAAGGGCACGGCATAGAAGCCCAGGCCCACATCTGGCGGCAGGCTGAAGATCGTCAGGATCACCGAGGCAGGCAAACCCAGCTGAATAAGCGCCATCACCAGATTGGCCTCCCGATAGTTGGCGGCGTAGGCACACCAGGCCATCACCAGCCCATTCAGGATAACCGTAAACGGCACAATGAGCACCAGCAATTGCACAATTAACCCCGCTAAACCGGTGGTGCTTTCCCCCAGCAAGCGGGCGGCCTCTGCCGGGCTGGCGTTCGCGCCCACCAGCAGTTCTGGCGCAGCCAGGCTCACCGCATTGAGCAGCAAGCCCTCCAGCAACCAGACGCCCATCACCGCAAACGAGGCCATAAAGACGACCGTGAGCTTGCCCAGCACAATCCCCATGCGGCTGGCAGGCGTCACCAGCAAGTTTTCGATGGTCTGGCGCTCTTTTTCGCCGACCGTAGTATCCAGAATCAGCCCCAGCCCGCCGCCCAACAGCCAGGAGGTTACCGCCAGGGGCAAAAAGATGGTGGCCAGGATGTTGCCGCCCCCCTCGTCTTCCTCGGTGGAGGCGTCGCCAGCGGCCTGGTTGCTCACCTCTGCCAGGGTTTCGGTGCGGGCGCGGCGGCCTTCGTCAATGGTGATGGGGCGCAACCAGGCGCGGGTTAGGCCGGCATCGGCCAGGCGTTGGTCCAGCAGTTCTTCGTTATACGCATCCAGCACGCCGCGCACGGTGGCGGCCCCAAAGTTGGTGATGAGCGAGTTGTCGCTGGTGATCAGGCGCACAGAGCCGCCGCCGGTGCTGGCCAGGCTATTCTGAAAATCTGGCGGGATGGAGACGATGACCACGGCCTCGCCAAAGGTGCTGGCGTTGGGGTCGTTGGGGGGTGGAACCAGGTTGATGGCTTCTTCGGCTTCCAGGCGCCGGACGAGTTCCGGCGCTTGCTCTGGGTTTTCGACCAGCACCGGGAA
>JAAUUD010000366.1 GCA_012031655.1 Anaerolineae bacterium
TGCCGGGATGCTGGAGTATGTGCAGGCGCGCTGCAACGGTTGCTGACCATTCCTTTTGAAACTGACGGCTTTTACCTGAATGCCTTGCGCCGGGCGGGCCGGAATCTGGCCGTTCAGGATGTAACCCTTAACCAGGATGACCCGGCCCAGGTGATTGTCAATTTAACGGGCAGCCTGGTGCCGGGCGGCGTATGCGTGGATGCCCAGGTGCAGGCGCAGTTGTTGCTGACGATTTTTCAGCATCCCGAGGTGCAGAGTGCGGTGATTTTTCTGGAAGGGCGCAACCTAAAGCAACTGCTGGATGCCAGCGGCCTGGCCAACGCCGCTTCGGCCTATCGCCGGAGCGAGTTCGTCACCAACTAAGCGGCTAGGGCCTGCCCTCATCCCAATAGAAAAACAGCATGTTGGAGACCGCCCGTTCGCCTTCTTCGCCATGATCATTGATCAGGCTGCCATTGATCCATAGCGTGGAGGAGCCGCCACCATCCAATTCCATGGCCTCGCTGATGCCGAATTCCAGAAAGAGCGCTGCGAGTTCCTGCTGGATCATGCCACGGCTATCCTGCACCTCGTAGCCTTCCACCACCACGGCCATCAGGCGCCGACCGTCTGCGCTGTAGCCCAGCCCGGTGCGCGGGATGCTGCTATCGAAGTAGTGCGTGTCGCGGTAGGGCTGGTCGAAGGCTTCGCACAGCGGTTCGGCCTGTTCGGGGTCGCAATCCTGCCAGAAGGCGCCCTCCACCACCAGGCGCGGCCCCCCGCTGATGGCGCTCTCAAACTGCCGCCAATCGGGTTCGGTCCGCATGGAGACCTGCAACTGATCCCCGACCTGCACATTGTCCAACAGCCATTGGCCGGTGGCATCGCCCCCCCGGAACACAAAGTGCCCCGGTGGGATGTCTACGCTGCGCGCTTGCACAATATCCAGCACGGTGAAGTGCGCGTTGGTGAGCACCCGCACGCCGCCGTAGTGCAAGGGCAGCTGGCCCAGATGATGCGAATAAACACACAGCCACAGCGGATGGCACGGTAAATTCATCAGTTGGAGGGGGATGTACTGCCCGTTAGCGGTGATCACAGAGCCGTCCCAGGTCCAGTTCTGGGTAAAGTAGCCAATAAAGGGTTCGCGTTCCGGGGTGAGGGCAAAGGCGGCGCGGAACTGCGGCGCAGTGACGATTTCCCCATCAATCACAGTGATACCCTGCGGCATGTAGTTGCCGCCGTAGTAATCGCCATTGATGGCCGCAAAAGCGCCTGCCGCTGCTGCGGTGTCTGAGACGCGCACGTTCTTCAGGTCTGGGATGGCGCCTACATGCGGGGTAACGCGCAGTTGGGGCGCTTGCAGGTCCATCAGCAGGATGTGCGCCTGCACATCGGGTTCGCCCTGGTGGGTGTGCGTTTCGCGCCGCACATAGACCATGCCTGGGTTCAGCAACCAGGCGCGGTCATTGGCGCTGAGGGCCTGCCCGTGCAAAAACGCGGGGAATTCCGCACGCGGGCCGGGCGGTGGCACATCCTCCAGCGCCAGCACGGGTTGAGAATCGGTCATGGGCAGGGCATCGCAGGTGCCAAACAGGTTCAAGTGCTGCGCCCAGACCCAACCCGCCATGTCCTGATAGGGCGGGGCCAGCACCACCTGCACCCATTCGCGTCTGGCATCCTGCCCGATGACGCGCATCTCGATGTTCTGGCGGTTGTGGACGAGTTCGCGCAGGATGGCCCAGTTGCGGCCAGGCCCCAGGCGCAGGTTGGCCATGTAGGACCAGCGGACTTCGGCATGGCAGGTCGTCAGCAAGGGAGGCGGGAAGTCCTCCGGCGGGATTTCCGCTGCCAGAGGCGGCGCAGGGCGCCAGATCACCAAGCCCAGGACCACCAGAAATATCAGCCCAATCACCATGTGCTTTTGCATGTGCCGCTATCACCTCTCCTCAACCCCTGCGCTGGCCCATTCTACCGTGGGCCGTGCCCGTGGGAAAGCACGTTTCCACTATCGTTAACAGAACTTAATGAGCGGGCGCCGGACGCGAACGCGCCCATAACCGTGGCCTTCCCTTGATGCCCAAACCAATTTTTACGGGCAACTGAGCCTACCTTGATCAAAAGGCTTGCCAGGGACCTCAGAAATCAGGTAGAGTAGAAGGAACGTTGGCTATTCTGAGGGTTTATGTTTGTCATACCACGCCTCACCCTGGCCGGGGTTTGGCGAATCATCCTGAATACACTCCCGATCTCCAACTCCTTCGCCCTGAAGGTTTACGCGATCGAGGAATTTTCGCTCCTCCATAAGTTCCCCTCTCACTTTATCTAGCGTCCTTCACGCCATACCCCGTCAACCTGAACAACTGTGTTGATCGGCCCCGGGTGGTGCCTGCGCGCTTGGTTGCGCCATAAGCCTCTGCCCCCATGGCTTGCTATGCCATTGATTTAAACATGAGTGAAGGACCTGAAAGACCATGTCAAAGCGACAAATAATCCCCAAAAAGCAGCGCATTACCCTGGGACGCGCTCTGCCGCGCGAAGCCGCCCAGCTCCACCGCCTGGGGGGCTACGATGACCCCACCTACGCCAGCGAGTGCTTCTCTGTGGAGCAGATTCGCCAGCATATTCTGCGCTTTCCGGCTGGGCAGTTTTGTGGCGCGCTGCCAGGGGCGCGTGGTGGGCTATGCGCTGACCATGCGGGTGAACCGTAGCCCCTATGAACGTCCGCTGGCCTGGATAGAGGCGGTTGGTGGGTTGGACCTGCGTAACCACGACTCCCAGGGCGAGTGGATGTACGGCATTGATTTTGTGGTGGACCCCACCTATCGGCAGCGCGGTATTGGCACGCAGCTCTACCAGGTGCGGTTTGCGCTGATCCGGCGGTTGAACCTGCGCGGTTTTTACGCGGGCGGGATGTTGCGCAACTATTCCCACTACGCGCACTGCATGACCCCTGTCCAATATGCAGAAAAGGTCATCCAGCGCGAGGTGGAAGACCCCACCGTGACCATGCAGATGAACCGGGGTTTTGCTGCCTTGGGCGTCATCGAAAGCTACGTCAAGGCAGATAACCACCCGGCTATGCTCATTGCCTGGCACAACGCCGCTTTTCGTGCGGCGCGTCCCGCGCCGGTGCAGCGCCGCGTGGCAGAAGCCCAACCCGCGCTGGGGTAAGCGTGCTGGTTGAGGGGCAGGTGGGCAGAGGTGGCGGCAAGTGGCTGCCGCTGTCCACCTGCACCCCCAAAATGGACAACAACTTCCCCATTTGGCTAGTTGACCCCCTCTCCTGAAATCGCTATACTGCTTAGCATAGATAGACACAGCCATAGCGCGCAAGGAAGGAGACCCACATGCAAAAACTTCCAATTCAACCCGTGCTCTGGCGTGGCGTTCTGGTTGCGTGAAAAGGCGTGTGCCCTTTCCTCTAACGCCCATAACTTTGACGGACACCACCCGTTGACGACGAATGCGCCGCTCTGGCGCCCCTAAAACCGTGGGGCGGGCAACGCGGCCATCGGGAACAGCCTCCTGGCGAGACCATTCGCCGCCCGAGCGAAACAAAAACCCTTGGATACTCCATCTGTTCTGTGATGATTCGTGCCCAGGAAAGGGATGATTGCGCCATGCATCTGAAGGATAACCGCCCACTCATTGTTGAAGATGTGGTGAAGCACTTCCACCAGGAAACCTCGCGCCGCTTGCGCTTGCCCTGGCAAAAACCCGCGCCGCCTGCCAAGCCAAACGAGCGCCTGGTGAAGGCCGTTGATCATGTGTCCTTTGAAGTGGAACGGAAAGAGATTTACGGCATCCTGGGGCCAAATGGCAGCGGCAAAAGCACCCTCATTCGCCTGCTCTGCACCTTGCTCATCCCCGATGGCGGGCGGGTGACCGTCTTTGGCTACGATGTGCAACAGCACGAGATGACCGTCAAGCACCTGATCAATCGCGTTTCGGTGGATGCCGCTTTCTTTAAGAAGCTCA
>JAAUUD010000367.1 GCA_012031655.1 Anaerolineae bacterium
CGGCACCAACTTTCAGCAGGTGGGCCTGCTGGACCCCGGCGAGGTCTTTCTGGTGACCAACGGCCCCATCTGCGATACGTCCTTCACCTGGTGGGAGATCCGCTACGAGGGCCAGACCTACTGGACCGCCGAAGGCACGGCGGGCGACTACTTTCTGGAACCCGTGGCCGAAGGCGCGCCCGTGCCGGGGATCGTCTTTCCGGCGGTGCAAGCGCTGAGCACGGGCAAATGTTGGCACCCTGGCAGAGCTAAAGCGCCGCTCCCCTGCCCGCCGAACAGCCCATCCTGGCCGCGAGCGCGGCGGGCGGCTGGCTGGCCCTGACCTTTGGCGAGCGCCTCTCGCTCTATCGCACGGATGACAGCGGCCTGCTGGCCACCCTGACAGTGCCCGAAGCGGGCTACACCTTCAACCGCGCCGCCCTCAGCCCTTCGGCGGGCTGGCTGGCCGCCTACGGCTATAACTTCGAGAGCGATGCTGCCCGGCTGTGGGTCTGGGAAGTGCCGCCCAGCGCCGGAGATGCGGTCCCGGCCCCGGTGTTGCGCCATAGCCTGACGGTGCTGGGCCGCGTGAATGGCGCGGTGGCCTTCCACCCGGATGAAAGCCAGGTCGCAGTGAGCAGCAGCGATGGCGCGCGCAATGTGGCCGAGGTCTTCCGCCTGACGGATGGAACCGCGCTGGCCCAGCTCAACCATAGTGCCTTCCCGGCGGACCTGGCCTATAGCCCGGATGGGACGGTGCTGGCCGTGGCCAGCACCGATGCCCGCATCGCGCTGTGGAATGCCAGCACCTACGCCAGCGAAGGCGTGCTGGAAGCCTATAACCCGGGTGAAACCCTGGGCGGGCTGGCCATGGTGCGCTTTAGCCCGGATGGCAGCGAGTTGGTCTATGCCGGGAACTACCCGGTGCTGCAAGTGTGGGACCTGGCCACCCAAACCGAAGCCCGCACCAAAACCCTGCCAGATGACGGCAACCTGCCGCTGGACCTGGCCTTCAGCGCAGATGGCGAGGTGCTCCTGGTGGCGGCTGGCTCCGAGTTCCTGGGGACGGGCAGCCTCTACGCCGTGGAATATGAGGGCGTGGGGCTGACGCTGCTCACGCTGGACCTGTTCACCACCCAGATCGAAGTCACGGAGGAGGGCTACCTGTTCGCCTTCCCGGCGGAACGCTGGCTGGTTTATGGGGTGGCCCCCTAGGGGTCCATCATCGGGGCGGGGGGTGAGTAACGGTTCACCCCCCGCCGGTTCTGGACCACCACTCCAGCGACCAGGCCACCGCACGCGGGATGCCCTCGCTAAGCGGCGTGGTTGGGGTGTAGCCCAGCAATGCCCGCGCCTTGCCAATGTTGGCCACGTAGTGCGTCACCTCGCCCACGCGGGCCGGTTCGACCGTCATATTGGGGGCTTTGCCGAGCGCCTGCCCCACCAACTCCGCCATCTGGATCAGCGAATTGCCCTGCCCATAGGCCAGGTTGATGGTGTGGTTGCGCTCCTGGCCGCTCTTGAGCAGTTGCATCCCCGCCATGATGCCCGTCACGCAGTCATCCACGTAGGTAAAGTCCAGCACCTTTCTTTCGCCATAGACGGTGATCGGTTCGCCGTGCTGAATTTTGCGGATGAACAGCGGGATGACGCGCTCCATGCGTTCCAGGTCGTTGTCATAGCGGCCATAGACGTTGCTAAAGCGAAAGACCAGGTAGGGCAGGTCGTAGCACTGCGCGTAGGAGTAAATGAGCGCCTCGCCGCTGATCTTGCTGGCGGAGTAGGGGCTTTCGGTGAAGGCGAAGTCCGCGTGCGACTCCTCGGTGATGTAGCGGTGGATATCGCCATAGACCTCGCGCGAGCTGCTGAAGATGATCGGCACATGGTTATGGCGGCAGAACTCCAGCACATTAAAGGTCATGGTGATGTTCTTGAGGGCGCGGATGGGTTGCTCCACCAGTTCGTGCACCTTGGCGTGGGCGGCCAGGTGCACCACCACATCCAGGTCTTCGGGATAGCCCACAAAGCCAATGCCCCCCTCAAAATCCTGGTAGGGCGCGCTGAGGTCCTGAATCAGCGTTTCGACCTGGGTGGTCCAGGTGTTGGGGCGGATGTCGATCCCGTAGACGTAGTGGCCCTCCGCTTGTAAACGTAGCGCCAGGTTGGTGCCAATCTGCCCACTGGAGCCGGTGATCAATACGCGCAGCATAACGCATGTCCTTTTTGGGGTTGCCTGCTTTCCGGCTGGGGATTGTAGCACACCGCACGAGCATCCATCGAGAGCACGCTTGGGCTACCCCTGCCTGACTGGCCCGCGCCACCCATTGAAAGCCAACCCCGCTTTGGATTATCATGGCAGGTGGGAGGGGTGGCCCTCCCCCTGGGTTAATGGAAGAGGGAACAACCGTATGCACATGCACAAGTGGGTTTCGTTGGTGGGCGTGCTGGTGACTTTGTTGACGTCGCCCGGCGCGCTGTGGGCCTTCCCGGGCCACGAACAGGACGAACAATGCGAAGCACTGGTCCAGCAGGCGGTGGAACTGGCCGCCGCGCAGGGCACGCAGGCTGTCGAGCCAGATTGCATCCTCAACGTGGGCCTGAGTGCCACAGCAGCCCGCGCCGCCGAGCGCGAAATGGCGCTGGCGCCGGTGCCAAACGTGCGCCAGGTGCCGCTCAATGAAGAGGTGGTGTTTGCGCGCCGCTTTGTGCGCGTCTACGAAGGCGCCAACCTGCACGATGCCCCCGGTGGCAACATCACCCGGCAGATGGGCGGCGGCCTGACGCTGGTGAGCTACCGCATCTGGCGCGAAGATGGCTGGATTCTGCTGAACTCCAACGAGTGGGTGCGCTCCGAAGACACCCGCACCTATGACATCTCGACCTTCTCTGGCGTGGAGATCAACGCGCCGCTGGAGCGCCCGCTGGCCTGGGTGTTGGCGCACCGGGCAAGGTGCACCCCAGCCGCACCCCGGCGGCCCACCAGACACCACCCTGCCCGCGCTGGATAAATATCAGATGGTGAACATTTACGGCACCGAAATTGTGGATGGCTGGCAGTGGTACCTCATCGGGCCGGACCAGTGGCTTCAGCAGATTCGGGTGGCCAAGGTCAAGCCCATAGAGCGCCCGGCGGAAGTCGGCCCGACCGAACAATGGATTGCCGTGGACCTCTTTGAGCAAACCGTGGTGGCCTACGTGGGCGACCAGATGGTGTTTGCCACGCTGGTTTCGACTGGGCTGCCGCAATGGAGCACCCGCGAAGGGCTGTTCCGCATCTATCAGCGCTGGGTTTATGGGCCGATGAGCGGCGCAGCGGGCTACCTGGGCGATGCCTACTCCATCGAGAACATCGCCAACATCATGTATTTTGATGGCGATATTGCCCTGCACGCCGCCTACTGGCACGATCTGTTCGGCTATCGGCAATCGCGCGGCTGTGTGAACCTCTCGCTGATGGACGCGCACTGGCTCTACGAGTGGACCGCGCCGACGAAGATACCTGGGTGTACGTCTATAGCTCGGATGCCTACCGCACAGACCTCCCGGCCTGGGCGGTGCGCCCGCGCTAGGCTGCGCGCCCGTGTTGGGGGTCAGCGCCGGCTGGCCCCCGCACCGTTCCCTGGGGGGCGGGCGCTCTGCTATACTGGGCTGATCTGTTGCGCTGAACCAGGACCACCATGCCCAGCCCGCCCCCCTTCCGCCCTCAGTTGCTCAAATGGATTGGCAACAAGCAACGCTTCGCTCACGAGATCATCAGCTATTTTCCGGCGCGCTACGGGCGCTACATTGAGCCTTTCCTGGGGAGTGGCGGCGTGCTGGGGACGCTCGCCCCGGCAGAAGCCCTCGCCGGGGATGCGCTTGGCCCGCTCATGGAAATCTGGCAGGGCCTTCAGCAAGACCCCGCCGCGCTGGTGGCGGGCTACGCCGCGCGCTGGGAACGCTACCACGCCGGTGACCCCCGCAG
>JAAUUD010000368.1 GCA_012031655.1 Anaerolineae bacterium
ATGCGGGGTCGGGGCATATTGCTCCCACATAAATTCGCGTTCGCGCGGCGAAACCATCTCAAGGGTGAGTTCGTCATGGTTCCGTAAAAGGTGCACCACTGGGTCCCAGCCGGGATATCCGGCGTCTGGTTGAGGATATCGACCACGGCGCGGCGGCTCTGTTGCTTGAGCGCCAGGTACAGGCGCGGCATCAGGGGAAAGTGAAAGCCCATGTGGCACTCGTCGCCTTCGCCAAAGTAGGGCCGCACGTCCTGCGGCCACTGGTTGGCCTCGCATAGCAGGATGCGGTCGCCCAGTGCTGGTCCAGGTGTGCCCGCAAGCGCTTGAGGAACTGGTGAGTTTCGGCCAGGTTTTCGCAATTGGTGCCTTCGCGCTCAAAGAGATAGGGCACCGCATCCACGCGGAAGCCATCCAGCCCCAGCGCCAGCCAGTGATCCACAATCTTGATCATCTCTTCCTGCACTTCGGGGTTGTCGTAGTTGAGGTCCGGTTGGCTGCTATAAAAGCGATGCCAGTAGTACTGCCCAGAAACCTCATCCCAGGCCCAGTTAGCTTCCTCAGTATCCAAAAAGATAATGCGCGCTTCGCGGTAGAGGGTGTTGGTATCGCTCCAGACATACCAGTTGCGGCGGGGGTTATCCCGGCTGGAACGGGCTTCAATAAACCAGGGATGCTGGTCTGAGGTGTGGTTGACCACCAGATCGGCAATCACCCGGATGTTGCGGGCGTGCAGCGCGTCAATGAGGGCTTGCAGGTCTTCCAGCGTGCCATAGCGCGGATCCACAGTGTAGTAATCGGACACATCGTAGCCGTCATCCAGCAGCGGAGAAGGGAAAAACGGCGTCAGCCAGACGCAATCCACGCCCAGCGCTTCCAGGTGGTCAACGTTTTCCAGAACGCCCCGAAAGTCGCCCCAGCCATCGCCATTGCTATCCTTAAAAGCACGCGGATACAGTTCGTAAAAAATCGCAGATTGATACCAGTAGTCGTCAGTTGCCATCAGTCAGGGCCGTTATGGATTGCTCTTGGTGCGGACGTTAGGTGCGATTATGATAGAAAGCCCGCCCTTTAGCAAGCGCGCATCCCACCCACCCGCGACAAGCCTCCGTGAACCTGCTAGAATAACGCGCTATGTCTACCCCGCGCCAGGAATTCCGCAACGGTGTACGCGATGTCATCCCGCTGATCATCAGCACGGCACCTTTTGGCGTGATCTTTGGCGCGCTGGCCATCACCAGCGGGCTTTCCAGCGTGGCAGCGCAGGTAATGTCTTTGCTGGTGTTCGCGGGGTCGGCGCAGTTCATCGCTGCCGGGCTGGTGGCCGATGGCACCGCTGTTTTGCTCATCATCCTGACCACCCTGGTGGTGAACCTGCGGCACGTGCTCTACGGCGCCACCCTCGCGCCGCACCTCAAGCACCTGCCGCAGCGCTGGTTGGCGCCGCTGGGCTTTTTGCTGACCGACGAAGCCTTTGCCGTGGTCATCCGGCGCTATGCCCAGGCAGACGACTCGCCGCGACAAGCATTGGTACTACCTGGGCGCGGCATTCCCATTTTACCTCAATTGGCAGTTCTTCACCCTGGTGGGCATCCTGGTGGGTAACGCCGTGCCAGATGCCGAAGCCTGGGGCCTGGAGTTCGCCATGGTGGCCGTTTTTGTGGGCATCGTGGTGCCGCTGGTCACCAGCCGCGCGATGCTGGCCTGTGTGGTGGCCTCGGCGGCGGCGGCAGTCCTGGCCTATACGCTGCCCTACAACCTGGGCTTGATCCTGGCGGCACTGGCGGGCATCCTGGCGGGCCTACTCACGGAAAAAGCGCTGCCATCCCGCCCGACCTCACAGGCACCCACCGAAAGCGAGCAGCCCGCATGAGCATTGCCCTGATGATCCTGGGGATGGCCGTGGTGACCTTTGCCGTGCGCTACCCTGTGCTGGCGTTCTTCAGCCGCCTGCGCCTGCCCCCGACCGTGAACCAGGCCCTCAGGTATGTTCCGGCGGCGGTGCTAACAGCCATCATGCGCCGGGGATGCTGTTGCCGCAGGGGTCGCTGGACCTGAGCCTGGGCAATGAGGACCTGCTGGCGGGCTTGGTCGCCATTGGCGTGGCCGCCCTCAGCAAAAACCTGCTGCTCACGGTGGTGGTGGGCCTGGCGGTGTTCTTCCTGCTACGGGCTGTTTAACAACGGCCTGCACTGCCAGGCCCATCCAGCAACACAGGCCAGGCCATGGTCGGTCGCTAGAAGAAATCCCCACACCCAAGCTGCGCCTGAGTGGGGTCCTCCAGCAAAGGCGCAAAGTTGGCCCAGGCGGGGGTTTCCTGCGCGGCGGAAAAGTCCGCCAGTGCGCCGCCGAGGTTGCCCTGCTGGTTCCGCACATCGGCCCGCAACAGGTAAATCACCGTGTAATCCGGGTCAAGCGCCAGTGCCGTGCTATAGGCGGCTTCGGAGGCGGCAAAATCCCCGGTGATGCATTCAGCAACGCCCAAAGTCAGGTACACATCGGCCAGGTCATCCCGAATGGCGATGGCTGTTTCAGCGTCAGCAATCGCGGCGGTGGTCTGGCCCAGCGCCAGGCGCGAGAAGGCGCTAAACAGGCTGGTGAAATAGGCGTTGATGTTGTCTTCTCCGGCGCCAGTCAGGGTCGCGACCAGGCGCGCCTCCAGTTCGGGGTCCGAAAATGCCGTGAGGGCCGTCTCAAGCGCGCTGTTCACCTCATCGATTTGCCCCTGCCGCAGGGCCAGGATGGCCATCACCAGGTAAGGGAAGTTCCCGCGCGGCTCCAGCGCAATCGCCTGCTCAATATCAGCGGCAGCGGCTTCCAGATCACCGTTCAGGTAGTGGTAGGCGCCCCTCACCCCCCAGGAGAGCCATTGATCAGGATCAGCAGCAATGCTTTCATCCAGCACCGCAATCGCCTGCGGATAGCCCTCATCCACCGCCAGAACAGTAGACAGGGCCAGCAACGAGAGCGCTGAGCGCCGCTCCGTGAGGCGCAGGGCCGTTTCGATGTCTTCGCGCGCGGCGGCAAAGTTGCCCTGGTTGAGGTAGGCGGTATAGCGCATCTGGTAGAACAAGGGGTTATCGGGGCTTTGGCGCAGAGCCAGGTTAATCACGCTGATGGCTGTTTCGGGATCATCCAGCAACAGTTGATAGTAGCGGTACACCTGGGCCGCGATGGTCACGCCATCGATGTTGATCCCTTCCAGACCAAGGTCCTGCACCGAAAGCAAGGCCCGCCCGACCTCGAAGGCCTCGCCCGTATATTGGGCATGCACCGCGTAGGCGGTCAGCACCTCCGCTCCCACATTTTCCTGGCGGGGGTCGCTCAGGCGCAGGGTTACGTTTCCGGCTTCTTGCAGGGCGCTTTCGGGCATCGCACGCTCGGCGTCCTCTGGCGCGATGTCGTTCAAACGCAGGTTAACCTCCACCAACTCTGCGCTGGCGTTACCCCACACGATCACCGGCGCGTTGTTGGCTGCTGCGACGGCGTCTGCCTGCTCTGCCGAGGTAATGACCCCTGGATATTGCACAACATCAATCTGCGCAGAAGGGGCCCCCTGTTCCACGATGCGTTCCAGGCTCACGAACAAAAAGCGGTCCACCTGATCCACTGCATCATCCAGTTGCTCGAGCTCGGCCACCAGCACCAGGAACTCGCCCGGAGCGACCTCAAGGTCAAACTGTTCGAGCACCTTCACCGGTCCGAAATACTTCTGGACCTTGTCGAACCTGACCGGAACCTTCGGGCTGCCCGCCGGCATGCCTTACCCCTTCACCGCGCCCATCAGGACACCCCTCGAAATGAATCGCGTCAGCAGAATCGCCATCAGGATGACGGGAATGATCATGATCACAATGACGGCGCTCATCTCCCACCACAGCACGCCCTTTTCGCCAGCGTTCTTCGCCGCCACCATGATCGGCATTGTCTGCACCTTGGCGTAGGC
>JAAUUD010000369.1 GCA_012031655.1 Anaerolineae bacterium
TTTCCGGGTGCACCACGGAGGACATCGTATCTTCGATGAGCCGCACGCGCGCGATCAGGTCGCGGCGCTCGTTGGCTTGCAGATAGAGCATCAGGGAGCTGGTGGTTTCCAGCACGCAATGGCTTTTGGCCTGCCCCGTTATGTAAATGAGGTCATAGCGCTCCAGCGTATCTAAAAACGCTGTGTTGAGCGTGCCCTGGGGGTGCTCTGGCACCTTGATTTCTGGCTCAAAGATGGAGTAGTGCTCGGTTTTGGGGATGGTGCCCTTGAGCACCCACTCTGGCTGGGTTTTGCGGGCGGCGCTATGAAAGGCGATGGCCTCGAACAGCGCCGGGACCAGCGTTTGCCCGGGCGTGCCGATGAGCACATGGTAGGGCCAGATCATGAGCTGCTTGCGGGCGTCTTCTTCCAGGCGGCGGACGTAATCCCGCGACCAGTTCGGCTCCATTAGTGGGCGCCAGCGTCCCCCGGCCACATCCGCCGCGCTGATGACCGTGTAGGGGTTGGGGTGGCGGCCTTCGGCATCTGCCCACCAGGTCGGGAAGAAGATTTGCAGGGGCAGGTGGCTATCCAGCGAGGCGGCAATATGCGTGATGCGCCCCATGTTGGCGTACATCCAGGCCACCAACCGCCGCGTATCTTCCACAGCGCCCGGCACAGCCAGGTTGCCATCCGGGTGCACAAAATCCACCTGGGCATCCACCAGCAACAGCAGCACTTTTTCCTCGTCGCGTTCGGCGGGCGGCCACCCGGCAGCGATGCCAGCCTGGGTGGCGGCGGCCACTTGCGGCGCGTAGAGCGTGCCCACATGGGCGGGGTCGTAGTAGCTGGGTAAGGTCATGGTGGTGTCTCCGCTGGTTGGTGGTCGGATGATGGTCAGGTGGCGGGGCCTGCGCCCGGCGCGCCCCGCCCTCTAATCTTAGGCGCTCGCCTTCAGACGGTCAAAGTATTGCTTGCGGAACTTGGCCACCTTGGGCGCAATCACAAACTGGCAATAGCCCTGGTTGGGGTTGCGGGCAAAGTATTCCTGGTGGTAGTCCTCTGCTGCGTAGAAGGTGCTGGCGGGCGCGACCTCCGTCACCAGTGGGTCGGCCCAGATGCCCGCCTCCGTGATTTGCTGCATCACCTGGCGGGCGGTGGCGGCCTGCTCTGCCGAGTGCGTGAAGATGGCCGAGCGATATTGCGGGCCAACGTCCGCCCCCTGACGATTGAGCGTGGTGGGGTCGTGGATGGTGAAGAAGACGTTCAGCAGGTCCGCATAGCTGACCTGCGCCGGGTCGAACGTCACCTGGACCACCTCGGCGTGGCCGGTGGTGCCGCTGCACACGGCCTTGTAAGTCGGGTTCTCGACCTCGCCACCCATGTAGCCAGAAACCACATCCGTCACGCCCACCAATTGGTCGTAGACGGCCTCCAGGCACCAGAAGCACCCGCCACCGAGCGTTGCAATTTCAGTCGTCATGCTGCCTTCCTTAACGTGAGGATCGCTTAACGGGCTGCGTCGGGGGGCTGTGCCAACCCAACGTACCCCATTTTACCCGCCAGCGTGTTAGTTTTCCGTCAACACAGCGCAAAAAAACGGCGGGCCAGGCGGACTGTGGCCCCAACGCCGCGTTCCCGTAGGCTGAAAATTGCGAAACCGGCCTGCCCGGCGGAGCGTGCGCCCCCAACCGCAAGCATGGCCCCGCCCCCCTGCCTGTGCTACACTGAAGGCGCAAGCCAGACCCAACCGGGGTTGCTGGCGCCTGGACCTGCCCCGCAGACGGAGGTTAAGCCATGCTGTGCTTTGAATTGGATCATGAGGGCCTGCTAAGTTTGATTGTGGGCGGCATCTGGTTACGCGGCGCCCACCCCACCCTAAATAATCGCCTGCTCACCGAAGCCGAAGCCCAGATTCAGCGCGACACACCGGACCACATCCAGGTGGTTTACACCGCCAAGCCCTTGCCAAGCATGCGCTTTGGCGTGGAAGTGCAACGCGAGGGCACGGACGCCCTGTTGCGCTATTGGGTGCAGGGGGTGCGCGGCCCACTGGACCGCTTTGGGCTGCACTTTGAGGCGGTCGATAACGTCCGGCACTATCTGCTGAGCGGCTACACCAGTTGGGATGGCGCCTGTTGTGTGGAGGCCCCCGGCGAGGGCACCCAGACCGGCTACGCGTTCACGCAGATCATCCCGCGCTTTGGCAGCGGGGCGGTGGTGCTGGGCGCGGAACGGCACGACCGCTTTCAACAGCCCTTTACCTGGATGCCCGTCGGGAGCGTGCTCACGCTCACCCTGGAAACCCTCTGGGACCGCATCCCGCCCAGCGAGGACGGGCGCTGCTTTAGCGAGTGGGTGCGCTGCTTTCATGACCCCAGCGTGGAAGGCGGCCTGAGGCGCTGGGCGCAACACGTGGCCCAGGCTGCCGACCCCGGTCCCCGCCTGGAGGCGCGCCCGATCAATGGCTGGTCCAGTTGGTATGACCTTTACGGCCACATCACCGCCGAAAACCTGCAAGAAACCCTCCAGCACCTGCGCCAGGCCACCCAGCAAGAAGGGCTGCCCATGCGCGTCTTTCAGATTGACGACGGTTTTATGCCCGAATATGGCGATTGGCTGGAAACCACGCCCTACTTCCCGAATGGGATGAAAAGCGTGGTGGATGCCGTGCACGCCGCCGGCTTTACGCCGGGCCTGTGGATTGCGCCCTTTCTGGTGGGCAACCGCAGCCGCCTGTATCACGACCATCCCGAGTGGGTGCTGCGCGACCACGACAACGGCGACCCCGTGGTGGCCTGGAAGCGCTACGGCGAAAACCGCCCCTTCAAGCGCAGCGAGGAAGTCTACACGCTGGACGCCACCCACCCCGAAGTGATGGCCTACCTGCGCGAGGTCTTTGCCACCTGGCGCCAGGAGTGGGGCTGCGAGTACTTCAAGATCGACTTTTTGCACCTGGGCGCCATGTTTGGGCCAGACCAGGTGGTGTACTTTGCGCCCGGCAAAACGCGCATCGAGGTCTGGCGCAGCGTGGCCAGGATGATCCGTCAGGAAATCGGGGAGGCCTATTGGCTGGGCTGTGGGTGCCCGCTGTGGCCCGCCGTGGGCCTGGTGGATGGCATCCGCATCAGCGGCGATGTGGGCGTTAGCTGGACCGGCCAGGCCAGCGCGCAGCGCCTGCTGCGCGACCTCCCGCACCGCAACTTTACCCACGATGTGCTGTGGCAGGTGGACCCAGACGCCATCTTGCTGCGCGAGCAGTACCACTACCTGAGCGGCGCAGAGGTGGATGGCCTGGCGCTTTTTGCGGCCATGTCTGGCGGGGTGCTGATGACCAGCGATGCCTTGAACGCCTTCTCCGAACGGCGCATGGCGCTGTGGCGCTTCATCCTCAGCGAAACCCGGCGCGCGCCGCACTATCCGCTGCTGGGCGAAGACGACCCCGTAACCATGCAATGGCGCCCACCGCTGGCCGAACAACGCCTGGGGGCGCTCTTCCTGTTTAATACCGGGGACACCCCCCAGCGCCGCACCTATCCTTTTGGCCTGCTGGGCCTGGAAGAAGCCTTTGTGTATGACTGGCACGCCGGGCGCGGGCACGACACCCCTATTGATCACCTGAGCCTGACCCTGGCGCCACACCAGGGGCGTCTCTTTTTCCTGAGTTCAGAACCGATTGCGGAAGCGCCAACGCAGTTGTTTGAGGGGTGAAGGTGGGGTGTTGTGGGGGGGAAGGTCGCGCACCATCCCCCCTACAACCCGCAAACGAAAAACAAGTCTAAATTTATTTTACTGCGCCTTAACGTAAACGCAAGCAGCAACTTGCCCACGGCGGCAGATTCCACGCATCAGGAGGTCCAGGTATGCAGATGCCCCCGCTAGAAACGCTGCGTCTCATCGTCCGACCGTTCGAAACAGCGGACCTGGCAGCGGTCCACGACCTGATGAACCACACCTTCGGCGA
>JAAUUD010000370.1 GCA_012031655.1 Anaerolineae bacterium
GCACGATGCGGTCGCGGATGACGCGCGTCTGGCGCACCACAGGATGCTCTGGATTCAGCACCAGGCCCTTATTGCGCCGATCCTGTTGCAAAATTCCGACCTTGACGGCCTGGTCAATGAGCTCCAGCGCGCGGTCGGTGCTGTTGGTGATGTTGTTTTCGGCCAGGCGTTCAGCCAGCACGGCGGAGGTCAGGTTGCGCGGGGCACGGTTGGCCACCAGGAAGTCGTATTGCAGCACCACGCTGGACCATTGCGAAGGCCGGAAGGCATCGACCACCTCTTCTTCAATGCTGTCGGTGTCTGGGGTGGGTTGCTTGAAGAGGTCTTGCAGTTCCTTGTGCTGCCGAAAGCGCACAAAGTCGTCCACGTATTCCAGCGTAATGGCGGTGTTGTGCTCCAGCACCCGGCTGGTGCTGCCGCGCACGCCCCACACCACAATCTGCTTTCCTCGGGCGCGCAGGGTGTTATAAATGTTGTTGAAGTCCCGGTCGCCACTGGCGATGATGATGATATCCGGGCTATCTGGCCCCAGGCTTTCGGCCAGCACATCTTTGGCGATGCGCAGGTCTGCGCTGTTTTTGCCAGGCAGGCTATAAACCGGGTCGATGCTTTCCAGCGCCAGGCGGCTGGGGATGTCTTCTGAAATTTCGCGGCCTTGGGTGTCCAGCATAGGCGGGAGGCTCCCACGTTGGCCCCAGGGGGCATAGGCGGCGATGTTCACGACCTGGCCGTAGTACTGCGCACGGCGCTTGAGCCCCTCAATAAGCATGTCCACATCCACGATGTAGTCTTGCTCGTTGAGGCTGATGGTGATGTTCTCGAAGTCGATATAAAGCGCAACAGTTTTGTTTTGAACACCCACGATGGACTGTAGCGGCTGAAAAATGACGTTCTGAAGCTGGGGGCGGGCATCTGCCCAGATACGGATCCGACTGTTGGGCGCAAACTGAATGCGACTGATGATGGCGGTAACATCCGGGTTGGCACTGGCCAGGATGAGTTCATCCACCTGATCTTCAGCATCAATCGGGAAGTACTGCGTCAGCAGCGCATCCGTAACGTAGCGCCGTTCCGAGACGTTAAACAGGTCATAACCTGTAGAAACAAACACCTGCTGCACGTTAACGCCGTTAGAATCGGCGCGGCGGTATTTGTTCCATTCGGCAATGGCAATGGCCTGCAAACGCTCGGGGCTGCTGAGGCCAGCGGCCAGCGCAGCCGTACTCCGCAAGGTGGTGGCAGCATCCATCAGTTTCGGTGCGGCGGTCTGACCTTGCAGGTAATCGAGCAAGTCGTCTACATCGACAATGAGATACGAAGACATGGCAGTCCTAACCTGGGCTGAAGATAGAGCGCTTCAGCTTATCCTTCCTCAACCCCAAGAGGACGTCCTGCTCTGCGGCGCAAACTATATTGCATGTGAGTTTCTCGTTCAATAAACTCTATATACACTAAAGCAATCCGAACGCCCCATGTCGGATAAATACTCCCTAATTGTAATAATGGTTTGGCGGCTTGACAATGGCGCGCTTTCGGGATTGCCATTCCCCCGTTGGGAGGTTCTTCGTTACAATCAGCCTGCATGATCTGTATTTTATCCGTTGCTGCGCGCCCATCCCGGTGACGGAGAGCGAGCTACAAGGAAAAACCCATGACGTTTATTTACCTGGTTCATGCACCGCAGGATGCGGCTTTTGCCGCCCGTCTGCGCGCCGATCTAGAGGCAAAAAGCCTGGCCGCCTGGCATGACGATGGGCTGGATAGCGATGCAGCGGTGCAGGCATTGTTCAAAGCAACGCATATCGTGGCCTTGGTTTCGCCGCACCTCTTGCAAACCGAAACAGCGCTGGGCGCGCTGGAATATGCGCGGGAAAACCGGCTGGAGCGGATCGCGCTACGCCTGGCCGAGGTGGCGACCTACCCCCCACAATTGCAGGGGATTTTGCCGCTGGACGCCACCGACCCCGAAAGCTACAGCGAGATGCTGGAGACCCTGGTGGTCGATCTCCAGATTATGACCCGGGAACAGGAACCCGCCCCAGAGTTGCCCTCTGCCCTGTTGGACCAGGTGATGAGCCAGGACAAAACCACCCGCAAAGCGGGTATCGAAGGGCTGGCGGCCTTTCGGCACCATGAAGACGAGGTGATGCGCAACCTGGCCCGCGACGAGCTCCGCGCTCTGGCTTTTCGGGAGCGCGAACCTGCCTTGCGGATGCTGCTTAACGTCACCATGCAGAGCTTTGACCTGGAAAACCGCCCTGTGGTGGATGACGTGCGCATCCTGACGGAAGAAGAATTGGCTGCCCAGGCGCGGGAGCTGGGCAAAGTGGTGGAAACAGAACGCACTCCGTTGCACACCGGGCCGCTCCAACCTGCGGTGCAGCGCGTTTACCTGTGGCAGAGCCAGCGCTGGGGGATGCTATTGCCTTTGCTTAGCCTGTTGCCAGGTGGGGTGGTGTTGCTGCTGGGCGGTGGCTGGGCGGCGCTTTTGCCCTTGCTGGTGGGGGTGGTTCTGCCGCCCTTTAATGTGTACATCCGCCAGGGTGGGAGCTTTATCTGGACCATGCCGGGGCCGCTGATCGGGAATGGGCTGGTGGCCGCCTTGCTGAGCGGCAGCCTGGCCGGGCTGGGCAGCGCCCTGATCGCGGGTAGCGAGCGTGGCCTGGTGGGGCTGGCGGTGGGGCTGAGCGTGCTGTTTGGGCTGCTGGTGGGCTGGCTTTCTAACCTGAGCTTCGAAGTCCAGAGCTAGGCCATGTGGATCATCAAGCTGGGGGGCGCGGCCATCACTGATAAAACCCGCGACAAGACGGTCAATGCGGCGGCGTTGCAGCGCATTGCGGCCAGCCTGGCCCGCACCACCGAACCGCTGATTGTGGTGCATGGGGCGGGTTCCTTTGGGCACATCCTGGCGGACCAATACGCGCTCCAGGCCGGGTATCACTCCCCCGCGCAATTGGTGGCCCTGCCGCAACTCCAGGCGCAGTTGGCCGACCTGCATCAGCACGTGCTGGCGGCCTTGCGCGCAGCCGGGATGCGGGCCTGGGGCATTCCACCCGCAGCGGTGAGCGTTCTGCAAGGCGGGCGCATCGCGGAATTTTTGCGGAGCCGGTCGAGCGGACGCTGGCGGCGGGTCTGGTGCCTGTGCTCTATGGCGATTGCGTCTGGGACCGCGCGCAAACTTTCGGTATCCTTTCCGGCGACCAGTTGGTGGTGATGCTGGCCAACCGGTTAGGCGCACGGCGGGTGGGCCTGGGCACCAACGTCGATGGCGTGCTGGATGAAGCAGGCCAGCCCCTGGCTGAATGGCGCGCTGGGGCGGGCCTGGCGGGGGTGGGGGGTAGCGGCGCCGTGGATGTCACGGGTGGGATGCGCGGCAAGCTGGCAGAATTGGCCGCCCTGCAAGGTGCCGAAGCGTGTATTTTTAACTTGACTAAGCCGGAACACCTGGAAAAATGGTTGGCTGGCGCGCCAGTTGGGACGCGCATCGCCGCCCGAGAGGAAAACACCCCATGAAGAAGGTTACCGCCGTGGCCCATCCTATCCAGGGCCTGATCAAGTATCACGGCTTTCGTGACGTGGACTGGCGCTTGCCGCTGCACGACAGTATTTCGGTCTGTACTGCGCCCTTCGAGACGCGCACCACCCTCGAAATCCGCCCGGACCTGAACGAAGATGCGGTGGAAATTGACGGCCAAGCCGTGGACGAGCGCACGTACCGCCGTGTGGAGCGCGTTTTGCGCCAGGTGCGGCAGGTGGCCCGGCGCGAAGAGCGTGTGCTGGTGCGCTCGCAGAATAGCTTTCCTTCGAATATTGGCCTGGGGGCTTCGGCTTCGGGCTTTGCGGCGCTGGCCGTGGCCGCTAACGGCGCCTACGAGGCCGGGCTGAGCAAGCGCCAACTGTCCACCGTGGCGCGGTTGGGGGCAGGGTCGGCCAGCCGGGCGG
>JAAUUD010000371.1 GCA_012031655.1 Anaerolineae bacterium
CGCGCAGGCCCATGGCTTTGCTGTGGAAGGTCCCGGCTTCATCGTAGCGGCCCTGTTCCCAGGCCAGCAAGCCCAGGTGGTTATAGCTGGTGGCCAGGCCCGGTTCATCCCCCAGCCCCTCCGCGAGTTGGCGAGCAGCCTTGGCGGCCTGTTCCCCGGCGGGGTATTGCCCGGCCCGCCAGTTGGCCCGCGCTGCCAGGTTGAGCAGGGCCACGCGGCGTGGGTCATTGGCGCCCACCGCCTCCAGCCCGCGCTGGAGCAAAGCCAGGGCGGTTGGGTATTCCGCATCAATATCAACCAGGCGCTGGACCACCTGCGGCAGGTAGTGCAGGTGCCGGTCCAGGTCATCTGCGGCGGCCCAGTGTTCCAGGAGCACGCGGTTATAGGTCCAGTCGTTGGGGTAGAGCGCTTCGATGGCCTCGGCCAGTTGCCGATGCAGCGCCCGCGCCCGCTCCACAGAGAGGTCCACCAGCAGGGTTTCGCGCAATTTGGCATGCGCAAACTGCCAATCGTCATCCAGCACCACCAGCACAGCAGCGGCCTCGCAGGCTTGCAGCCAGCGTTGCAGGTCGGCCTCTGGCATGCAGGCGCTCAGCAGCGCGGTGTTGACCTCGCGCCCGGCCACTGCCGCCAGTTGCAGCAGCGGATGGTACTCTGCCGGGACCGCCGCCAGGCGACGGCGCAGAATTTGCTGCATGCTGCCGGTCAGGATTTCCTGGGGGAGCTCCAGCCCTTCGATCTGGCTCAGGCTACCGGCTTCTTCAGCCAACAACCGCACGGCTTCGACAATAAAGAAGGTGTTGCCTTCAGTTTCGCGCACCAGCAGTTCGGCGATGGCGGTGTTGCGGGCACGCTGGCCCAGCATTTCCTGCACCAGTTCCGCTACTTCGCCGCTGGAAAGGCGTTGCAGCAGGCTGCTATGGGCGCTGGGCAGGGCGGCGGGCAGGTCGGGGCGTTCGTCGTGGCGGTAGCTCCCCACGATCATGATGGGAAAATCGGCGATTTCCGGGGCAAAGCGTTGCACGGGCAACAGGCCGTCCGTGGTCCATTGCATGTCTTCCAGGATGAGCAGCAAAGGCCGGGGTTGGCGCTTGAGCAGGTCAATCAGCACCAGCACCAGGCGGTCGCGCAGGGCCTGGTCGTGCAGTTCGGGCGGGTTGGGGATGGCGCGCCCCAACAAGCTGCCAATTTCTGGCAGAATCTCCTTGAGGGTGCCCGCTTCCAGGTCCGTCGGCTCGCTGTTCAGGATCAGATAGGGCAGCACATCGCGCCAGAGTTGATAGGGCAGGTTGGCGCCTTCTACGGCATGGCCGCGCAGCACCTCGATCCCGGCGACTTTGGCCAGCACGCGCACTTCTTCCAGCAAGCGCGACTTGCCCACGCCACTCTCGCCGCCGATGAGCCACAAACTGCCCTGGCCATGGTGCAACTGCGTTACGGCCTGGCTGAGCGCACGCACTTCGGCGTCGCGCCCCACAAAGTTCGCGGACTTCAGGAAGCTCTCGCGCACGGCGATGCTTTCCACCGGGGCGGGGTGCCCAAAGGCGGCGTACAACTCGCGCATGACCTGGCGGGCATCGGCGGGGCGGTCTTGCGGGCGCTTGCTTAGCAAGCGCAGGATCAGGTCGCTGAGCAGGAAAAATTGCGGATTGCCAGCGGAGGACGGGCGCGGTGCGGTGGATGGCTTGGCCAGGTCTGGCGGCGGGACAATCAGCAGAGTTGGCGCGTCTTCAGTAGAGAAATCGAACTCTGTATCAAAGTTGCCCTCATTAAATGTTGCGGTTTGCGCCGGGTTAGGTTCCGCAGATTGGCGCAGCGCTTGCTGCAAGGGCAGCATATCTGGCAGGGTTTGCAGGATGTCGCGCAGCAGGTCTGGGATGTGCTCTGTGTGGAAAGGGTGGTGACCGGTAAAAATCTGGTAAGCCATCATGCCAAAGGCATAGAGGTCGGCGGCGCGGGTGGGGGCCAGCCCTTGCAGCACCTCTGGCGCCATATACGCCAGGGTGCCCACGGGGGTCAGGTCGTCCTGGCCCAGGGCTTCGCGCGGTTTGGTTGCCAGGCCAAAATCCAGAACCTTGACCTGGCCATCCACCACCAGCACATTGGCTGGCTTGAGGTCGCGGTGCAAAATGTCGCGGTGATGCAGGTAGTTAAGCGCCTCGAGCACCTGGCCCAGCAGGTCTAGCTTGCCAGGCAGTGCTTGTTGCTGGGCAGCCTGGAGGAGCGTCTGTGCGTTTTCCAGCAGGTGCATGGCCAGGTAAGGTTGCCGGGCGTCGTCAAAGCCATAGTCCAGCACGCTCACAATATTGGGGTGGCGCAGGCGGGCCAGGATTTCAAATTCGCGGCCCAGGGCGACTTCGGGCGTGGTGCTGCCCTCCGGGGTATCCAGCACGACTTCCGCCGCACGGACGAGCACCTGCTTGAGCGCGACCGGCGTCTGGGTCACACGGTCATAAGCGCGATAGACCACGCCCATCCCGCCCCGGCCCAAAATCGCTTCCACGGCGTAACGTTTGGCAATCGCTGCAACTTCGATGGTGGTCACGCTACCGTCTCCTGTACCCTGCGCGTCAGTATACCATAAAGAGGTGCAGCGGGGAGGCTGCCGATTCACCAGGGGTATGACTGCCTGCGCTTCATCTTGGAAGGGCGCTGGCCCAGCAGGATCGGGCCAGCGCTATCGCTACTTCTGTCGCGCCGGGAGGCGCTTTAGGGTTGTGAGGAGTCGTAAATGGTGCCGTCGTTGAAGGGGGTGTCTTCGCTATACAGCGGGACCACCCCCACCTGAACGGTGCCGGTGCAGCTGGCACCCAGGGCATCAACGGCCTGGAAGCTGATGCTGTAGACGCGGCCATTGCTTTCTACGCCAACTTCTGCCCGCACCGAAAGGCTGCCGGTACCCACGCCGCTGGCATCGGGGGCCTGGTCGCCCACGCTGGTGCCGCTCACGGGTTCATCCTGCATCACGCCCGTAAACGTGATGCTCACCGAACCGCCTTCGGGGTCGCTGATGTTGACGAGGGTCACGGGCTGCAAGCTGCCGCCCGCCTCCCAGAGCAGCTCAACAGCGGGCGCGGCGTTGGTGCAAACCGGCGCCTGGTTGCCTGCGTTGACCATCAGGCTCACCGTGGCGAAGTTGCTGGGGGTGCCGCTGCTATCCACCACCTGATAAGTAAAGCTGTCCATCCCGCTAAAGCTGGGGCTGGCGGTGTAGGTCAGGTTGGGGGGCCGCGCCGCTGAGCGTGCCGCCCATCGGCAACGTGAGCACGTTGTAGCTGATCGCGTCGCCATCCACATCCTGCCCCATCAGGATAACCGCAATGCTGCCACCTGCATCCAGGGTGCCTTCCAGGTTTTGCGCGCTGGGCGCATCATTAACCGGGCGAACCGTCACGGTGACCACCTGGTTGATGGTGATGCTGCCGTTGCTGGCGTTGAGCGTGAAGACGTCCTGGCCGTTAAAGTTCGGGTTGGGGGTGTAGATGAGGCCGCCTTCGGTGGCCTGGACCAGGCCGTTGTTGGCCCCGCTAAATTCAACGGATAGCTCCAGGGTGGAACTCAGGCTGATGTACAGCGGGGTGTCCTCGTTTGTTTCGGTTGCGCCCACGCTGAGCACGGGGGCGGCGCGGTTGACGACCGTATGCAGGCAGTTCGCGCTCACCTCGCCAAAGCCGGGCTGGCAACTGGACCCCTGGAAGAAGCCTTCGCCCAGGCCGCTTTCGGCGCTGTAGTCTGCGGGCAGGCCAAATTCCTGCACGCGGTAGCGGCCTCCCTTGGGCACCATCAGGCTCCCTTCGCTGTCGCAGGTCAGCGCCCCCTCGAGGTAAACGCAGGTCATGGTCTCCAGCGTGCTGCTGGCCACAATGCGGTAGTCGGTGGGTAGCTCATTGGGTCCCTCGATGGGCTGGCCGCTGGCGTCTTCCCAGCTTTCTGGAT
>JAAUUD010000372.1 GCA_012031655.1 Anaerolineae bacterium
GGTGCGGAAGATGTGCTGGAGGTGCTCATGGCCTGCTTCCCGGAAGCACCTGTTTCACCAGCCTCTACGACCGCGCCCGAATGCCCGCCCATTGGACGCGCTATGATATTCGCCCGCTCTGGATGGATCGCCTGCCGGGGATTTACGCCCACCACCAACGCTACCTACCGCTCTATCCGCTGGCCTGGGGCGGCCTGGACCTCTCCGAATTTGACGTGGTGCTGAGCAACAAGAGCGGCTTTTGCCACGCCTGCGCAGCGGGCCAAACACCTTTCACCTGTGCTATTGCCTGGCGCCCACGCGCTATGTCTGGCAATTCGAGAACTACGCCGCCCGCGAGTCTTTGGGCCAGGCGGTGCGCCTGGCGGTGCAGGCAGCCCTGCCGCCGCTCCGCCGCTGGGATTACCACGCCGCGCAACAGGTAGACCTGTTCATCAGCATCAGCAGCGATATTCAGGCGCGGGTGCAGCAGTTTTATGGCCGCTCTTCGGAGATCATCTTCCCGCCAGTGGAGGTCAGAACGCGTTTTCAGCCTGTCCCCGCTGAGGAACGCGGCGATTACTTCCTGAGCCTGGGCCGCCTGGTGCCCTATAAACGCGTAGACCTGGCCGTGGAAGCCTGCACGCGGCTCAACCTGCCGCTCAAGGTCGGCGGCACGGGCCGCGACCGCGAACGGCTGGAAAGCCTGGCCGGGCCAACGGTCGAGTTTCTGGGGTTTGTGCCAGATGAAGACCTGCCGGGCCTGTTTGCGCGCTGCCGGGCGTTCATCTTTCCGGGTTACGAGGATTTCGGTATTACGCCCGTCCAGGCCCAGGCTTGCGGACGCCCTGTCATTGCTTATGGGGCGGGTGGCGCGCTGGATACCATACTCCCTGGCCAGACTGGCCTGCATTTTCATGAGCAAAGCGTGGAAGCGCTGATGACCTGCCTGCAAAACTTCGATGCCAACGCCTATGACCCGACCTTTATCCGGCAGCACGCCTTGCGCTTTGACCGCCACGTCTTTGAACAGCAAATCACCACCGCGATTGCGCAGGGGTGGGCGGCCTTCCGCACCGGGGCGTTGCAAGCTTAGGGGCTGGCTTCTGGCTCTGGCGATGGCCCCACCCACCCTAATAAGCGAATTTGCCCGCGCAATTGGGAGGTCATCACCTGTGCGCCGATGCCGTTCGGGTTAGAAACGTAAATATCGGAGCGGCCATCGGTGGAACCCGTGGGCCGAATGGCGGTAAAGGCCAGCCAATCCCCCTCTGGGGCATAGGTGGGGTCGCACGCCAGGGCATTGGTAGCCGGCTGGCGCAGCAATTCCAGCAGCGGGTCGGCCACGATGATGCCATAGGGGCACTGCCCCCCGCGCCCGCCAATCGCCACATATTGCCCGGTTGAGGCCCAGTCCGCTACCATGCCATAGCGCGGGAAGATGAAGTCGCTATTCGTCGCGATTACCCGGCCAAAGGCGTCGGACAGCACGATGCGGGTGGTGGTGGTCGCCTGCTGATAAACCACCCGCAAGGCGTCATCGGACCAGGCTTCACTGATGTTCAGGGCGCCCGCTTCGCCAATCTGGGTCGCGGTCCCGGCTTCGGTGTCCACCATCCACACGCTGCTTTCGGTGGCAAAGGCAATCCCCCCGCTGGAGGCAAAGGTCAGGCGCGTGTCCGTGGTCCAGGTTGGCGGGCTGCTGAGCTTGATATCTGTCACCTGTCGGAGTTCGAGGGTATTCATGTTCAGCAAAAAGAGGTTGCCTTGGGCGGGTGTTTGGGCGCTGGGTGCATCGCAGGTGCCCGGCTCGTTTGGCGTCCAGGTCGGGCAGGTGTTACGGTCCGAGACAAACGCCAACCACAGGCCATTAGGCGAAAAACTGGGCCACATGTCGTAACTCGGGTGCTGGGTCACATTCAGCACGGTAGACCCAGCCTTATCCACCACAAAAACGTCTGTGGCGTAATCGGTGGGCAGGGTCAGCGCCAGGCGGCTGCCATCCGGCGACCAGGTCGGGACGCTGCCCGCGATGCCACGTGGCGTCAAAGTGCGCAGGTCAAACAGCCGATAGTTCAGCCCCAGCTCCAGGTCCAGGATGTATAACCCGCCGACCTCGTTCCCGGCGGGGTCAAAGCCGGGTTCCACAAAATACGCCACGTGTAGCCCTGTTGGCGACCAGAAAATGCGGTCCCCTGCGCTGGCGGGAATATCAAAAACAGTGGCGCGCTGCCAACTACCGGGCCGCAACAGGTAAAGCCGCTGCACCGCCCCCTCGGCCTGGTCGACCACATTGGCAAAAGCCAGCCACGAACGGTCTAGGCCGTTGCGTAACGCGGCGGGCATCTCGACCTGCTCCCAGCGATCATTGCGATAGGCCACCGTGGGAAAGGGGGTAGCGGTGGGCAAGGGAGTGAAGCTGGGCGTGGGCGTGGGCGAAATCACCACGGCAATCGTATCAAAATTGCCGGTCACCTCGACCTGATCCGCCAAAATCCAGCCTTCCAGGCCCAGCCCGTTCACCAGATACCAGCGCTGGCCAGGTGTTTCGCCAATCACTGTCAGCCGCGTGTTCAAGGGAACATTCGGTGCAATGACCGCCGAGCGTAAATCCGGCGCTTCGTAAATCACCCCGTTGGTAACGATAATCCGCGCAGTCGCGTCGGTGGGGGTGTTGGTGGGCGTAAAGGTCAGCGTGTTGGTTGGCGATGCTGTGGGGGTAGGGCTAGGGGTAGGAGTATCCGTTGGTGTGGTCGTAGCGGTTGGGGTTGGGGTTGGGCTGAACACTACCGCAGCTTCGGTGGGCTGCTCGGTTTCGCTACGCGGAGGTGTTTCGGTGGTTGGGTCCAAAGCTGCCTCCGTGGGTGTAACCGGGTCGGTAGCTGCTTCGGTGGAAAGCGCCACGTTAGCCACTTCGGTGGCCGTTTGCTGAGCCGCAATCTGAACATCAGTCTGGCGGGCTACCGCGACCTCCGTCTGTGCGCTGGCAGTCTGCTGGGCACGGTTGGCGCTATCATCGTCGTCATCGCCGCCCCCCTGCAAGGCCAACAAGATCATCCCCGCACCCAGCAACAGCAGCACCACCACGATGCCGATGATGACCCCGGAACGCCCACGACGCGGACCTGCGCCTGGAGCGGCGCGTAAATCCGTGGGGGTGCCGCCATGTTGGGTGGGGCCTTCCCCCGCAAAAGCCGAGGTTGCGGTGGCGTGAGGATCAGTTCTGGGAAGTTGCGTGCCACTATCGCCGGTAATGGTTGGCCGTTCATCTGGCAAGCCGAAGGCCGCTGCCGCCGCTGGGGTGATGAACTCCTGCGAAACCCGCATTTCTGTAATGGTTTTTTGCGCTATCTCGACCAGGGTATCGGGTTGATCGGTGAGGGCGGTTTGCAGGGCTTGCAGATCGCGCAGCAGGGCGGCCCCGGTGGCGTAGCGTTCATCCGGCGCTTTGGCCATAGCCTTGTAAATCACGCGATCCAGCTCCAGTGAAACGCTGGGATCCACCACCCGCGCTGAGGGAACCGGATCATTGATATGCTTGAGCAGCACGGCCATCGGGGTTTCGGCCTCATAGGGTTGCTGGCCCGTGGCCATCTCAAAGAGCATCACGCCCAGCGAGTAGAGATCGGCGCGACCATCGACCTGCACGCCCAGGCTTTGCTCTGGCGCCATGTAGCCGGGGGTCCCGACGGCCATGCCGGTGCCGGTCAGGTTCTGGCCGCCTTCCGTCATGCGCGCAATACCAAAATCAGTCAGAAACGCATTCCCATCGCCATCTATCATGATGTTTGAAGGCTTGATGTCGCGGTGAACCACCCCCTGGCGATGGGCGTAATCCAGGGCAGAGGTTAACTGCCGATAGATGTGGATGATTTCCGCCAGGGGTAGCCGGGCTTGCTCCAGAATATCCTTGAGCGTACCGATGGGCATGAAGCGCATCACGATGTAGGGCGG
>JAAUUD010000373.1 GCA_012031655.1 Anaerolineae bacterium
ATTACGACGTTTTACCGTTGGTCCTATCCCAGTGTTGGCCGGAAACGGAGGCCCTGCTGCGGGGCGGCGAGGTCGAGGTGGCCCGCGAAGATGCCCGGCGCTGGGGGGAACTTATTGGCCATATTCCACGTTATCGCCTGCCGCACCTGCGCTCGCTGGCGGTGCTGGCGGCTGCGGCAGGCGCAGGCTTTTTTTGGCCTGGCCGCGTTGCTACTGCCGCTGGGGCTGGGGTACTTTGCCCTGATGGCCCAACGCCAGAACGCTGACGCGCAACCCGATTACGCCGGGATTGCGCGCTACCTGCCGCTGGAGGCGCGCCTGATGGCCAATGATCCCTCCGCCTGGTACTACCACACGCGCCGGGTCGGGGTCACGCTGCCGGATGAACCCCTGGCTACGGCGTATACGATTGCGCAGCGCTATTGCCTTTCGCATTTGGTTCTGGACCAAAACGTGACCATTGCCTTTGTGCCGCTCATCGAAGGCCAGGCTGAACCCCCGCCCTTTTTAACGCTGCTGGTGCACCTGGACCATGGCACCCCGGAAGATTGGAGCGACGATGTCCGCATTTACACGTTTGATAACCCATGCTGAACCGGAAGCGGCGCTGGCGCGGCGCTGGCGTGCCGGAATTCTGGCCGGGCTGGCGCTGCTGAGCGTGGCGGTTTATGGCGTGTTGGCGCAGCAGGGCAACCCGCTAGGCTGGGGCTTTCCCCTGGACGATTCCTGGATTCACCAGACTTATGCACGCAACCTGGCTCAGCATGGCGAATGGGCCTACACCCCCGGCACGCCCAGCACGGCTTCCACCGCCCCGCTGTATACCGTGCTGCTGGCGCTGGGCCATGTGCTGGGGCTGTCCCCTTCCTCTGGGCGCACCTGCTGGGCGGGCTGGCCTTGGCCGGAGCCGGGATCATCGGGGCGCACCTGGCGGTGCAGCTCTTCCCGGTGGAGCGCAAGCGCTCGGTGTTGCGCTACGTCGGCTGGCTGACGGGCCTTTCGCTGGTGCTGGCCTGGCATCTGATCTGGGCGGCGGCCTCTGGCATGGAAACCATGCTGTTCATGATGCTGAGCCTGGCGGTGCTGTGGGCGGTCTTTCGAGAGGCAGCGGCCCCTGCCGGGCCGCCCTGGCTGCGGGGGCGTGTTGGTTGGGGTGCTGGGGGGGCTGCTGACGCTTGCCCGCCCAGAAGGGCTTGGTTTGGTGGGGCTGAGTGGTCTCTTCGTGTGGGCGGCGCTGGGGTTGCGGCGCTCTGTGATGCTGTGGTCGCTGGGGGGTGGGCCTGGGCTGGGCGCTGGTGGTGGCGCCCTATGTCGCGTGGAATTACGACATCAGCGGCGAGGTGCTGCCCAGCACTGCCGATGCCAAAGTGGCCCAGAACGCCCCGCGCCGCGAGCTTCCGCTGGGCGAGCGCGCCCTGGAGATGCTGCTGCCGCTGAGCGCTGGGGCTCAACTTATGGGCCTGCCGGGGGTGATTTTTGGCGTGGCGCTGATCGTGCAGCGGGCACGGCATGATCGGCGGACCTGGCTATTTTTGCTGCCCCTGGCCTGGGCCGTGGCGCACTGGCTGCTATTTACGCTGCGGTTGCCGGCGCCTTTTCAGCATGGGCGCTATGTGATGCCCATGCTGCCGCCTGTGCTGCTGTATCTGTCTGGCGGATTGTTGGGACTGGTGGAGGCTGGGCGGCGGTCTGTGGCTGGGCGTGTGCTCAGCCGGACCCTGGCCCTGGGGACCTTTTTGCTTTTCCCGGGCTTCTGGTGGATCGGGGGCCAGGCATATGCCCAGGATGTGCGCCTGATCAACACGGAGATGGTTGCCACTGCCCGGTGGGTAGAACGCAACGTGCCGCCGGACGACCTTTTCGCCGTGCATGATATCGGCGCGCTGGGCTACTTCGCTAACCGCGAAATCCTGGACCTGGCCGGGTTGGTGAGCCCGGAGGTTGTGCCGCTGTTCCCGAACCCGCCAGCCATCATGCAGCTGGTGTGCGAGAGCGGCGCAGGGTGGATGATGGTGCTGCCGGACCAGCGAGAGACCAGCGGCGCCAGCGCCACCGACCCGCGCCTGGAACTGGCCTATGAATCTCCCTATGATGATATGGCCCAGGCACGCGGGCGCACCACCGAACCCTGGAAGATGCGCGTTTATCGGGTGCGTTGTGGGCCGGATTCCCTGGATCAGGATTGACAGGCGGCCCGGATACACTATAATGCTGCCACCTGACCCAACGCCGACGTAGCTCAGCTGGTTAGAGCACAGAACTCATAATTCTGGGGTCACTGGTTCGAGTCCAGTCGTCGGCACCACAAGCTCATAGGCCACTATGGGCTTTTTTTTGTCCAGCCGGGTAAGGAGGGCCATTTGGCAGGGCAATTGCCGTAAATGATACTAGGCAACCGTGCTGGTGCGCTTCACAGTGAAGAGTGAGCTATTGCCTGTCACACAATTATTTTAGGAGCTTATATCAAAATGGACGCAACAAAAGTTCAACGGCCCGATGTGGACATTGCCGCCGATATTCGCCGCCTGGAACGCAGCTTTGACCCACTCAAACAGGCGCGCGGGCACGTTAGCACTCTGGTGCAGGATGGCCATGTGGTGCTGAGTGGCCATGTGCGCTCGACCTTGGCGCGGCGCGTGCTGGTGGACAATGTGCCCGATATCCCCGGCGTGCTCTCCATGGATGCTTCGGCGCTCTTTGATGATGAAACCCTGCGCCTGAAGCTGGGGCATGTGCTGCCGAGGGGTGTTTTTGTGCGGGTAAACTATGGTACGGTTGTTTTGACGGGACATTTGCCTGATAGTGTGGTGCTGGGAGACCTCATCGCTAAGGTGGGGGCAGTGCCTGGCGTCCGCCCAGATGGTGTGGTGACGGAATTTTTCTAACCCAGAAAGGAATCGCCCGGCGCGGCACATCGCTCTATGTACGTTGACTACTTCACCACAGCAGCGCTGGTCGATGAACTGAACGCAACCCTGGTAGGCGGGCGGCTTCAGGCCATCTTGGAAATTGATGACCTTTCGTTGGGGTTGGAAATTTACCACGAACGCCAGCGCCACTACCTTTACCTGACCGCCGACCCGGAGCGCGCTCGCCTACACCTGACCGAAGGCAAACTGCGGCGCGGCGTGACCACCCCTGCGCCCCTGGGTTTGCTGCTGCGGCGCTACCTGGATGGCGCCCGAGTGGTTGCCGTGACGCAACCCCCCTGGGAGCGCATTGTGAACCTGGACTTCCTGACCCCGGAGGGCGAGTTCACCCTGGTGGTTGAACCCATGGAGCGCCGCGCGAACCTGGTTCTGGTAGAAAACGGCACCATTCGAGAATGCATCCGGCGGGTGGGCGCAGACGAAAACCGCGTGCGCCAGCTTTTGCCCGGCAAGCCCTACCAGGCACCTCCACCCCAAACGGGCAAGCTGGAACCTGGCGTGCTCACCGAGGACCTGCTGGGGGCAGTGCTACGCCAGGCCGGAGACGCCAAGCTGCCCCAGGCGTTGGCTGGGGCGGTGCTGGGCATCAGCCCGCTCCTGGGCCGCGAAATCGCCTATCAGGCCACTGGCAAGCCAGATGCCCGCGCCATCAGCGTGGACCCTGCTGCCGTCTGGGAGAGCTACCAGCGCCTGGTTATGCCCTTGCTGGCCCGCGAGTGGCAGCCAGGGGTGGCGCAGGTGGGCGAGGTGTACGCGCGGCTGGGGCGGTGCCAGATCGCGGTGAGCGAGGGCGTGGCGGACAAGGACGGGACGCCGATCGCGAGCACGCTGTTCCAAGGGGAGACGGACGCGCACGGGAACGTGCAGCTGTCGGGGACGGGTGCGCTCGGGGATGCGCTGGCGCAGCTTCTGAAGGACAAGCTGAAGACGGCGAGCGGGAAGGCGCCGCGGGTGCGGGCGGACACGTTCGGGTACCTGGCAACGGTGCTGGCCG
>JAAUUD010000374.1 GCA_012031655.1 Anaerolineae bacterium
TGCCCGCGCTAAAAAGCAGCGTGTTTCTTTGGCAAAAGGCCGCCAGCAACAACGCGCCGACCGCCCCGGCGGGCTGGCCGCGCATCTGTGCCCAGAGCGCCAGCACCACCAGCCCATAGGCCAGCGGTTCGGGGGTGCTCAGCCGGATGCCCACCACCAGCCCAAAAAACAGCCCATAGCCCAGCGCAAACCAGCGCTGCCTACCCACTTGCTGGAACATCCCTTCCAGCAGGGCCGTTGCGCCAACCAACGCCACGCTATTGACCAGCACCAGCGCCCAGGGCAGGCGGACGGGGTCCCCCAGCGCCAGCAACCCGCCCAGCGCAGGCAGCAGAATCCGTTGATAGCGGTAGGCCGGGGCATCCAGGCAGGGGGCGGCCTCCAGGGGGGCGCGGGCAATGTAGTAGGCAAACTGGCCGTCGTAGCCTTCAATCTCAATATATTGGGCGCGTGGGGTGCCGGGCGGAACTTCGCAGCTCCGCCGCCCCGTGCATTGTTCATAACAACTGCCTGGCGTCACGAAGGCTTCCGCGCCCACATCGCGCCCGGCATAAATCGCGGCCAGATAGACCAGCAAGGTCAGGGCAACCAGCATCCACGGGCGAAGAGCAAAGCGCATTAGGCCCTATGATACCTCAGGACCGCATGGCAGGGCCGCGCCAGATCATGTAACATGGACGCGCAAGGCTGGAGGAATGCCAATCAATGCTGCGCGTGGCCCGTCAACTGACCATTGAGCGCCTGATGATCGCTATCCTGTTCATCCTGCTGTTTGTGATGGCGGTGCGTGTTCCCGTGGATACGGACACCTGGTGGCACCTGCGCAGCGGCGAGTGGATGCTGGACGAAGGGCGTTTGCTGCGTGAGGACCGTTTTTCGCACACCCGCGCTGGCGAAGTATGGATCAACCATAGCTGGGGCGGGCAACTGATCCTGACCCTGTTTTACCGCGCCACGGGCGGCGATGGCGCCATCAATGATGGCGGCGTGGTGGGCCTGGCGCTCTTTACCGCACTGTTGGGCGCGGGGGGCATGGTGCTGGTTTATCAGATGTGCCCCGGCAACATCTTCAGCAAGGCGTTTGTGATGGTTTTTGGGACAGCGGCGGCGGCGGTGTTCTGGTCGCCACGTCCGCAGATGTTTAGCTTTTTCCTGAGCGCCGCCCTGCTCTACCTGCTTTACCTCTACAAGTGGCGCGGCGTGGACCGCACCTGGCTGATTCCCTGGCTGATGGCCCTGTGGGTGAACCTGCACGCAGGCTACATTATCGGCTTTATTTTGCTGGGCGGGTTCTGGGCGGGCGAAGCGCTGGCCCATGTGCTCCACCCGGCGGATGACGTCCGGCTCAGCCTGCGGCAACTGCTTCAGCTGGCCGGGCTGACCTTGCTGGCCGTGCTGGCGCTGGCGCTGAACCCTTTCGGCCCGCGCATGATCCTTTACCCATTCGAGACTGCCGGGCTGCAAACCCTGAACCTGTTCATTCAGGAATGGCAGTCGCCCAACTTCAAAATTCCGAGCACCTGGGGCTTTTTGCTGCTGCTGGGGGGGGTGCTGGGCCTGGCCCTGCTCAGCGAAAAACGCCTGGCCTGGAGCGACATCAGCCTGATGCTGGGGACCTTGTGGCTGGCGTTGTGGGCCGGGCGGAACATCGCGCTGTTTGCGGTGGTGGCCACACCCGTGCTGGCGCGCCTGGTCGATGACTTTCTGATGCAGCGTGGCTGGAAGCTCACCCCCAGCCGCCGACCCGTGCGCGGCGCCCGCCTGGCCCTTAACTGGGTATTGTTGGGGGGGGGTGGTGCTGGGCGGCATCCTCAAAGTGACGGCAGATTTGCTGCCCGCCAACGTGGACGAGGTGCAAGCCGAATTGCTGCCTGTGGATGCCGTCGATTATTTAGCGGCCAACCCGCCCGCCGGACCGCTGCTCAACTCCTACAACTGGGGCGGGTTGCTGATCTTCCGGCTGCCAGAGACGCCGGTTTTTGTGGATGGCCGCACCGATCTTTACGGCGACGATTTTCTGCTGGAGTACTTCCGGGCCTATCTGGGGGCTTCCGAGTGGCGCGACCTGCTGAACGATTACGCCATTCAGACTGTGCTGCTGGAAGCCGAAACCGCGCTTTCGACCCTGCTGCGCGAGTCCACAACGTGGCGCATTGTCTATCAGGATGACCGGGCGGTGATTTTTGAGCGCCTCGATCCCGCCGATTAACCCACTGCACGATCTGCGCCTGCTGGTCTACCTGTTCCTGAGCCTGCGGGTGCTGTTGCTGGTCAGCTATCCGCCACAACTGCTGCCGCCGGGCCAGGGTGCGGTCGCGGTGGAAACCGGGCTCACGCGCCTGGGCGATTTCCGCGAGCACTACACCCTGGCCACGCAAACCAATGCCGACTTCCTGCCTTATCGGGATTACTGGGTGGAGTTTCCACCCGTTTGGCCCGTGCTGGTTCATGGCCTTTATGCGCTGACGCAGGCCCGCACCGGGGACTTTACGAGCTGGGCCAGCCTGCTTTACCTGATCCTGCTGGCGGTGGACCTGGGGAATTTGCTGTGGGTGCGGCACCTGGGCGGGGTGCTGCATGGTCCGGGGGTTGGCGCAGCACTGGCCTGGGTGTATGCGCTGCTGGCGGCGCCCTGGGTGATGCTAGCCTGGAACTTTGAAGCGCTGGTGCTTTTTTGCCTGCTGGCGGGCTGGGCCTGGGCGCGGCAAGGGCGGGCGAGCTTAGCGGGGGGCGTGCTGGCGCTGGGCATTTTGGCGAAGTATGTGCCGCTGCTGGCCCTGCCGTTGCTGTGGCGATACAGGCCGCGCCGCGTGGCCGCCGTGGTAACGGGGGTAGCGCTGGGTGGGCCGGGTTGGTGCTGCTGGGGGTGGTGGCCTGGGGTGGCGAACTGGCCCTGACTTCGCTGACCGTGCAGGCGCTCAAGCCTTCCTATCAAACGGTGTGGGCCTTGCTGGATGGCAACTACACGACCGGAAGTTTGCCCGGCGGGGTGGCCCGCCTGGACCCTGAAGCAGAAGCGGTGCGCACAGCAGGCAACCAGGCGGTGGTGCCAGGCGCCTTGCGGCTGATCCCTTTTGCGGCGCTGGGGGGCTGGCTCTTCTGGCGGCGCGGCGCCCAGGATGCCCACGCCGAGGCCGCCTTCCTGGGCCTGACGGTCATCCTGTTTATGCTCTGGTCGCCCGGCTGGTCGCCGCAGTGGTCGGTGTTGCTGGCGCCGCTGATCTTGCTGAACTTCCCCACGCGGGGCGGCGTGCTGGTTGCGCTGGTGCTCATCAGCCTGGCTTTGGTGGAGTATCCGCTGTTGTTCCGCCTGGGGGCGGGGGAGGATAACGTGATGGATGGGGCTTATCGCCTGCCGTTGGCGGGCTTGATCCTGGCGCGAACAGCGCTGCTGGTTGGGCTGGCGGGGGCGCTCTATCCGCGTTGGCAAGGCACTCGCCCATGAAACCGGCTGCCTACCGCCTGTTGGTCGGGTTCACTTTGCTGCTGGGCCTGGGCTTGCTGCTGAGCGTGAACGATCCCTGGTTCACGGACGCATACTATTACTACAACGCAGGCGAACAACTGGCCCAGGGGGAGGGCCTGCGGGATATGGCCCTCTGGGTGTACGTCAATGCGCCGGACGAGGTGCCCACCGAAAGCCATCGCTACTGGATGCCGCTGGCGTCCATCATCTTTGCGGTGCCGATGGCGCTCCTGGGGACGGGCTTCAACGTGGCGCAACTGGCCCAGGTGCCTTTTTTGATGGGGTTGGCTTGCCAGGGGATGTGGTTGGGCTGGCGGCTGAGCGCCAACCAGCGCATCGCCTGGGTGGCCGGGCTGAGCACAGCCCTGGGCGGCTTCTACCTGCCCTTCTGGCTTTCAACAGATACCTTCGCCCTTTTCGGTTGCGTGGGCAGCGGCGCCTAATTGCGCTGGG
>JAAUUD010000375.1 GCA_012031655.1 Anaerolineae bacterium
CCCCCGCCACACAAGGCGCGAATGTGATAGCGCCGGAAGGGCAGCGTCAGCGCGTTTTCGTGCTCCGCAAAAAAGCGGCTCAGGGGCACGGTCAGGTCATAGCGCAGGGCCAGTTCTTCTTTGCCCTGGGTGTGCTGCGCGTGGTAGATGAGCTTTTCGGCTTCTTCGCCATAGTTGCCGCCCATCAGTGTGCTGCGCAGTTCCATCACGGGCGTCGAGATCGGCTCAAAACCAAAGGACTCGAACACGGCCCGCACCACGCCAAACACATAATCGCGCTTGTGCATTTCGTTGGGCAAAAATCGCGCATCCCTTTCGGGGTTCTGGCTTCTAGCTTGGCCATTGGGTTGTTTGCTCCTTCGCTGCTGTGGTCATCCACGCGGGGCGAATCATAGCAGGCCCCTGGCGCTGGAACAAGCCGCAGGCCGGACGCAAAGCGGGGCGCTCGTTAAGAACGCCCCGTCCATATTTGCGCGTTGATGCAGGACCGTCAGGCGGCGGTGCGCAGTTGCCGCGCCACCAGCACAATCCCCATCAGCAGGCCACCCGCCACCAGCAGGATGAGCAGGTCTGCGCCCGTGACGTCATCGCCGCTGCCCGTGAACAAGCCGGTTTCGGGTAGCGCGGTGGGCGAAGGCGAGCCAACCAATTGGCCACCCTGGCCTGGCTCCTGCGTGGGCACGGTGCCGGTGGGGGTGATGGTGGGCGTGTTGGTGGGGCGCGCAGGCGGGGCGCTGATGCCCTCCACCCGCAACGAGATCACCTGGCCGCCCGCCAGCGGGATATCCAACGTGTAGGCGCCAGCACGCACTTCTACCGGGAAGGTTTCGTCCCCGATGGTGATGAAGTAGGTGCCTTCTGGCAGGCCGCGCAGGATGAAGTTACCTTCCGCATCCGTGATGATCTGGGTGACCACCCGGTCACCACCCACGACGGCCTGAGTGGGCGTCGCGGCGTCATCATCTGCGGGGCTGGTGGGGGCTTCTGTGGCGGCTTCCGTCGCAGCGGTGGTGGCGGTAGCGCTGGGTCGGGTGGTTGGCGTAGCGGTGGCGGTGGGTTCTTCTTCCTCTTCTCCGCCGAGGCTCTCACGCGTGGGCGTGGGCGGGCCACCCTGGGCAATTTCCTCATCCGGTGCTTCGACCTGGAAGCTCATCAGCACCAGCCCAGGCTGGTAACCCACGCTCTCGCGGGTGGGCGTGGGCGGCCCAGCGGGCGCGGCAGTGGTTTCTGTGGCGGTTGGTGAGGGCGACTGCGCTGGCGCTGCGCTGGTGCTGGTCGCGGTAGCCTGAACCGCAGACGACGTAGCGGTGGGGCTGGGCGAAGGCGAGCCATTGGCGGCTGTGGTGGCCGTAGGAGTTGGGGTGTTGGCTGCCGGGGTTTCCGCTCCGCTGGGAGTTTCGGCACCGCCGCCGGTGCCGGGTTCTGGCGCTGCACCCAGCGCAGAAACCACCTGCAACGCTTCCAGACCTTCTGGCAGGCAGTTGGCCGGGACGTCTGCGGAGGGGTTAAAGACCCCATCACCATCATCCAGGAAGATACACAGCGTCACCCCCACCCCCGGGTTACCGGTCACGGGGTCGGTCAGGTTGCCCCGCAGAAATTCCGGTGTGGGTGTGATGGTTGGCGTGAGCGCGATGGCCGTGGCGGTCTGGTTTTCGAACTCGGCGCGCTGGGTCGCGGTTGCGTTTATGGCGATGCCGGTCTGCGTGGCCCCCACCGCTGTATTAATCGCGTTCTGGGTGGCGGTTTCCTGCGCGATGAAAACGGCTGTGTTGGAAGCAGCCACCGCCACGCGGGTGCCTTCGTCTGCCGTAGCCCGCACCGAAAGCGCAGTTTCGGAGGCACGCACGCTGGTTTCGATGGCAAAGTTGGTGCCGGAAATCTCGGTGGCTTGCTGGCAGCGTTCGTCGCATTCATCACCGCCGCCACCGATGAGCAGCGCCGCGACAATCGCAACCACAATAACGAACAAGAAGGCCAGCAAAATCGCGCCGATGAGGAAAGCTCGGCTACCGCCGCTTTCTTCATCATCCGGGATGACGATGTCGTCGTCTCCCCCAATCGAAAACGGGTCCGAGTCATCCAGCGTAAAATCGTCCGTGCTCAGCGCATCGTCGTCTAACCCGGAAAACAGATCCTCATAGTCGTTGTTCGACATCAAGTCCTCCCCTCACCCCTGTACCCGCGTCGGTGATGTTACCACGCGGGCGGTTTCTCGCCCAAGCTATCCAGATTCGCCAGCGGCACAATGGCGCGGTCGCCACTGGGGAATTTAACCTGCGCACACAGAACCCGCAAACCGTTCTCCAGAACGACAGGCTGGTCCAGCACCTCTAGCACCTCGCCAACGCGCCCCAGATAAGGGGCACGCCGCACCCGTACCTGCATTCCGGCCAACAGCGGCGCGTTGGTTTCGGCCACGGGCGCGCCGCTGAGGTTACTGCCAGTGGGCACCAGCAATTCCGGGCGCCGGTTCCGGCGGTAGTCTGGCAAAGCCCCTTCCAGGATCAGCATGGCATTACCCTGGGCACGCAATTCGGCCAACAGATCAAAGATGCGTAAGGTTGGCTGTAAGCGGCCAAATCCTTCGGTTAGTATGACAGGCACTTTAAGCTGCATTGCTTTTTCGCGCAAGTTGATGGGCATCGAAGGCGCCACCAGACCAGCCATCTCCTGGTCAACTGCCACCTCCAAATCCACCGCCGTAAGCGGGCGCAACAGGACGACTGCCTGGCCCCGATAGCGCGAAAGGGTCACATCCTGCCCCAGTAACTCAATGAGGCCCCCCTGAGGGCTATTGACATTACCATACTCAAAACCGGGCTCGAACGCAAAGTTTGCTGCGCTGTAGCGCCCATTCCCCCAGGCGCATTGCAGCACCGCGCCCCGGGTTTCGATGACAGCCCCCTGGCGCGGGATCACCTCCGTCACCCTACCGATGAGCTGCGCGGCAATCTGCACGGTGTGCGGGCGCGATTCCAGAATCACACGGCCATGGTCCACCAGGCGCACAATCGAATTGCTGGGGGCTTTGGGCATCCAGCGCTGGCGCCGCCGCCACTCGCCCAGGGGTTGGCCTTCCTTCAGGCGGTCGCCCGGCTTGAGCTTGATGATCTCGCGCAGGCGGTCGGCGTCGTCTGCATCCAGGCCCAGCGCCGTCGCCACATCGATAATCCGATATTCAGAGGGGATGGTGCCCGAAACAACCTTGGTGTGCGGCAGCACGTCGTCGCCCTCCTCCACCAACACTTCGCCCCCGGCGACTTCCGGCGGCAAAACACGCTTGCGCTTGATGCGCGTATCCTTCAGGATGAAGGTGTACTCCAGAAAGTGGTTCATCGCAGCCCCAATTGCTTGGCCAGATCGTCTACGGTGTTGTCCAGTGCTTCGCCATCGCTTAGCGCCAGGTCAGAGAAATCCGGTTCGTCAGTGAGTTCTGGCTCTAGCAGGCGCGCAATCTCGGGAGCAGGTGGCGCATCGGCCAGGCTGGCATAGTCGGGGAAGTCCAGCGGCGCGGCCAGGCTGGCCGCCGCCCCCACCTGGCCCATTTCCTCCAGGCCCAGGCTGGTCGGGAGCTCCTCCGCCTGCCATAGCTCCTCCGAAAGCGGAATGCTGGTCACTGCGGTGAACCACTCCGCGATCTGCTGGCGACGGCGCTTGCCGGCCAGTTGCCGCAAGGGCCGCCCACGGTTATCAAAGATCAACCCGGCGCTCCCCACCCGCACCTGCTGGCTGATGCGGCGCTTGCCAGCCAGCGCCAGGCCCCGCGCCAGGCGAATGTCCACCTGCACCAGGGCCCCAGCAGACAGGCTGGGCAACCAGACCTCGCCGCTGCTGACCGTGTGCTGGTGCAACACCTGGCCTTCGGGCGTGCTGAGCGTCACCTTCATGTTAGAACCGGGCCGCGCCACCTG
>JAAUUD010000376.1 GCA_012031655.1 Anaerolineae bacterium
CGATCCTCACCGCCGCGCTCAGCCCCGACGAAGTCGCGGTGCAGATCTACCACGGCACGACCAACGCGCTGGGCGATCTCGAACATGCGGGCACCATCAGCATGACCTGCACGGGCGGGCTCGACCGCGACGGCCGGTACACCTTCGAGGGCGCGTTCTCGCCCGAGCGCTCCGGACATTCGGGCTTTGCGGTCCGCATCGTGCCCGCCGACGAGCGACTCGTCGGCACAGCACTGCCCGGTCTCATCGTCTGGGACCGCGATCCTTCCCGCGCCGATGCTGGCGCTACTGGCGCAGGTTGCCACCGCTGGCCGGGGCGGCGGGCATTAGTGTAGAGGCCATGCGCCAGGCTATTTTAGAGTTTCGCGGGGTGCCGCATCGGTTAGAGATCATCGCAGAGCAAGCCGGTGTTACCTGGGTGAATGACAGCATTGCTACCGCGCCAGAGCGCGTGGTGGCGGCCCTGCAGAGCTTCTCGGAGCCGCTCATCCTGTTAGCGGGCGGGCGCGACAAGGACCTGCCCTGGGCAGAGTTGGTGGGGGTGGCGGTGGAGCGCTGTAAGGTGGTCATCACCTTTGGGGAGTTTGGGCCGGAGATTGCCAGGCTGCTGAACTATGCCCAGCGCGGCAAGCTGAGTGGGCAGCTTCAGCGCATTGAGCAGGTCGCAACGCTGGACGAGGCCGTGCAACTGGCCCAGCGGGCCACGGTGGCGGGCGATGTGGTCCTGCTGAGCCCGGGCGGCACCTCGTTTGATGCCTACCGCGACTTTGCCGAACGGGGTGAGCACTTCCGCAGCCTGGTCGCCAGGCTGCACAACCAGTCAGACTGAGGCGCCTGGTTTTCGGAGGGGGAGCCGAACGGTAAACTGGCTACCTTTGCCAGGCTTGCTTTCAACGCTCACCTGGCCGCCGTGGATTTCCGTATATTCTTTGACGATGTAAAGCCCCCATGCCGGTCCCCTGGATGCCCTGCGTGTTGCTGGCCCGTGTGAACGCCCTGAAAATGTTGTCTGTTTCTGCGGCAGGGATGCCAATCCCTTGGTCCTGGACCCGCAGAAATAGTTCGCTGAGGGTGTATTCCACCCTCAGGCGAACCGTGCTGCCGTTAGGGGAATAGCGGAGCGCATTGGCCAACAGGTTTTCCAGAATGTGGCGGACGAGGTTCGCATCCAGCCAGGCTTCGCAGGGGTCGCCGTGTTGTTCAAAGAGGAGGGTTTGCCCGCGCGCCTGGGCGATCTCCGTCAGGGCTTCCACCATGCTCTGGGCCAGCGCACCAGCATCAGTGGGGCAGGGGGAAAAGCGCACCTTGCCCAGCTCCAACCGCTGGAACTGCAAAAGCTGCTGGGCCATTTCTGCCAGGCGCTGCGCGTTGTTCACGATGTTTTCCAGCTTGCGGCGCTGGCGTTCCGGGGGGAGCGTGGCTTGGTGTTCCAGCAGCAGTTGTGCAGAAAGCTGCACGGTAGAAAGCGGGGTCATGAAGTCGTGCGAGATGGCCGCCAGCAGGTTATTACGAAGTTCGCGTATCTCCCGCTCTGCCCGCAGGGCGGCGGCTACGCGCGCGTTTTCGGCCCGGGCGGCTTCCACTGCCACAACATCGCTCAGGTCAAAGGCATAGACCACGCGGGCGCGTTTGCCTTCCCAGGCCAGGTCGTGCACTACAATCTCCACCTGAAAGCAGGTGCCATCTTTTTGCGGTGGGTCCAGTGCTCCCCGGCGCTGGCCCGATACAGGCGCAACCCAGAGGCTTGATCTGTGAGGCTGGCTTGCAGGGCCTCCAGGCGCGGGATTTCTTCTTCTGGGCGGATGTCGCGCAGGGTCATCCTGAGGAACTCGGCGCGGGAGTAGCCATACTTTTGCACGGCGGCATCGTTGACTTCCAGAAAGCGCAGGTTGCCGACCTCAAAAATCCACATGGGGTGGGGGTTGGCTTCAAAAAGGTGGCGGTAGCGCGCTTGCAAGCTGGCCTGGCGCGTCAGCGCATGGTTCACCAACCCAAAGATGACCAGCGCCGTGAACAGCACAAAGCTCATGCCCTTGACGGTCTGGAGCTGTGCAAAAGCGTCGGCGTCTGTCACCACCTGCTCCAGCAACCGGTCCGAAAACAGGATCCAGAGCAGCGAGACCACCAGGTAAATGGTTGCGACCTGGAGCGCGGGTTGTGAGATGAGGCGGTTTCGCATTAGAATCGCCTTGGTCCTCTCATGCGCAGGCACCAGCATAAGTCGATTATGCCATAGCGTGACAGTGAAGGCTATCACCCGGTGAGAGATTAAAACCGTTTTTTAATCCTTCGGCAGCACTAAGCAGTGAAGTAGCATCCATGCCCAGCACCTACATTCCGCCCGAAAACATCCAGCACATCCTGGAAAACCTGCCCACCAGCACCGGGGTCTACCAGATGATCAATGCCAAAGGCCGCGTGATTTACGTGGGCAAGGCCAAGAATCTGCGTAACCGGGTGCGGTCCTACTTTCAGCCCAGCAACCCAGACCCCAAGGTCATCCAGATGCGCGAGCACATCACCGACGTTCGCATCCTGATCCTGGAGAATGAACTGGTGGCGCTGAACACCGAAGCGCAACTCATCGCGGCGCACCGCCCGCGCTATAACGTCATCTGGAAGGACGACAAACGCTACCCCTATATTGTGGTGCGCTGGCGCGATGCCTTCCCCAAAGTTGAGATTACCCGGCGCATCCAGCGCGGCGATGGTAACCGCTACTTTGGCCCCTATGCCTCGGTCTGGGCCATCCGAACCACGCTGGAGACCCTGCGGCGCGCCTTCCCCTACCTGACCTGCGACCGCGAGATCACCGGCCAGGACGAGCGCGCTTGCCTGTATTACGACATCAAGCTGTGCGGTGGGCCATGCATCGGGTGCAATCAGAGGCCAGCTACCGCGCCAATATCGAGGGACTCATGAGCGCGCTACAGGGCGAAGGGCGGGCCATCATCGAGCAACTGCAGCAGGAGATGGCAGAAGCCGCCGAAGCGCTGAACTTCGAGCGGGCCGCCATGCTACGCGACCGGGTGCAGGCCCTGGAACGCGCCACCACCCGCCAGACGATGATCGGCCAGCCAGACGCGCAATATGATGTGATTGCGCTGGCTCAGGCCGAACCCGATGCCCTGGCGCAAATGTTCATCATCCGCAACGGCCTGATGCTGGCCAGCGAGTCCTTCCCGCTGGAGCACGCCGAAAACGAAGCGCCTGCCGCCATCCTGGCCAGTTTTATGCAGCAATACTACGCCACGGCAGAGAGCCTGCCACCGGAGATCATTTTGCCCATTGCCCCAGAAGAAGCCGACCTGCTGCAAACCTGGCTCACCAGCAAGCGCGATGGGCACAAGGTCAAGCTCACGGTGCCACAGCGGGGCGAAAAGCGGCGCCTGGTGGAGCGTGCCGCCGAAACCGCCCGCGAGCAACTGGCCTTGCTCCAAGCGCAGTGGTTCGCAGACACCCACCGCCAGGAACGCGCCTTGCAAGAGCTGCAAACCGAACTGGGCCTCAAGGACCCGCCCAACCGCATTGAATGTTTTGACGTCAGCACCCTGCAAGGGACTGCTTCGGTGGCCAGCCGCGTGGTTTTTGTGCAGGGGGTGCCGCGCAAAAGTGAGTACCGCCGCTTTAACATCAAAAACATCCCCCACGAAGGCCCAGACGACTTCGCCTCTATGAAAGAAGCCCTGGCGCGGCGCTTTAAGCGCTATCTGGCGGCGCTGGAGGTCGATGAGGAATTGCCCGGCAGCCTGGCCGAAAAAGACGAAACCTGGCGCCTGTTGCCGGACCTCTTGCTCATTGACGGGGGCAAAGGGCAGCTCAACGCCGCGCTAGAAGTGCTGGAGTCGTTCAACCTGCGCGAGCATGTGCCTATCGCCAGCCTGGCCAAGCGCCTGGAGGAGGTTTTTGTGC